>JAYUXE010001182.1:0-6795 GCA_043753165.1 Archangiaceae bacterium
TGCGGTGCACTGGGTGCCCATCAGCGTGGTGCCGGCTCCGCAGCTCACCGCCGATACGCAGACGCCATTCACTTCCTGCGTTCCCATTCCGCAGGTCAGGGCTCCGTTCGGCACGCACATGCCGCCCATCACTTTCGTGCCCGGACCACACGCCACGTCGCCCACGCACTTGCCCATCGATTCGTGGGTGCCGGTGCCGCACGCAGTGCCCGCGTTCGCGACGCAGAACAGGCCTTCGACATGGGTGCCCGCGCCGCACTCGAGCCCCGTCGACACGCAGGCGCCGTTCTTCTCGGTCGTGCCACTGCCGCAGGTCAGCGAAGGACGCTCGACCACCGGTTTGAACCCACAGCCGCCCCCCAGAGCCAGCACCAGCAGCAGGCGAATCTTCATGCGCGCGCGTCTATCAGCAACCGACCCGGGGCCGCTCCCAATCATCCGCGGCCGCCCCCCTTCATCCCGAGCGCCGCTGTTTGCTCGACCTCGCGGGGATGATCGAGAGGTCCCCGCTGGAGGGGCCCTCCCCGCTATTGCATAAAATACAGCTTTAGAGGTAAGGCCGGGCTTCGATTTACGACCTATTCGTGTACTTTTGCAATTCCCGCGAGGGCCACTCCAGCGGGGACCTCACAGGGGATCACCGATGGCCAAGCGGATCAAGCCAACCGACTTCTTCGCAGCGCACCCGGTGTTCACGTTCGACGAGTTTCTCGCGAGCTCGAAGAGTCGCCCCGTCGGAACGGTGAAGGCCCTGCTGCGGTACCACGTCGAGCAGGGCAACCTCGAACGTCTGCAGCGGGGCCTCTACGCCCAGGCCGACTTCTACGATCCGTGGCTCGCCGCGAGCCGCCTGACCGACGACGCGGTGATTGCGTACGACGGCGCCTTGGCGCTGTACCGACCCTGGAATGAGCTGAACCAGCAGATGAAGACGAAGAAGATGTCGTTCCTCACCAAAATCCGCGGGGGCGAGCGCGAGATCTGGGACGTGACGTACACGGCCGTCGCTCCGTCGCCCCGGCTCGGAAAACGCTGGGCCCAAGACGGCGTGCGGGCTGAGCTTCGTTCGGGGCTCGCAATGAAGGTGACCACGCTCGAACGAACGCTCGTGGACTTGATGGACCACCTGGACCTCGTCACGCACGACGACCTCTGGAAGACGATCGCGATCAATCACCAGACCCTTCACCACGGGGCGATGGTCGACCACGCGAATTCGCTGGGCAGCGACGTGCTCGGGGCCCGGCTCGGCTTTCTGCTCAGCGCGCTTCCGGGCACACCGAAGACGCAGCTGGCCCGGCTCGAGAAGCGCCGCCCGTCTTCACCCGCCTACTTCGATCGCGCTCGACGAAGCGGGCCGAACAGCCTCATCGCGCGTTGGAACCTGATGATCCCGATCCGCCTGGACCAACTGGTGGGACGAACGGATTTCCGCGGGCGCGTGCCGAGCTTCCCGAAGCCCACGGAGCTGCCCGAATAGTCACCAGCACGGGAAGGTGATCGCTGGCGGCGCTGTCGAGCGTGTTGCAGCCATCGATCTCGAACGCCTTGCTCGCCCAGACGTAGTCGATGCGGGTGATGGGAACCGCCGAGTTCCACGTCTTCGCAAGACCGCCGCCCTTCACGTCGCAGGCGTCCTGCAGCGAGTCGCCGAAGACTTCGTAGGTCGGCGAGCCGGTGTCGTCGTTCATGTCGCCCAGCACCAGCACGGGGCGTGTGTCCGATTTGACGAGCGCATAGCCACTGCAAACGACGAACCGCGGTCAGTGCTGCGCACGAAACACGACCCGGCCCGCGATGACGGTCGCCACGACGCGCGCGCCCAGCAGCTGCTCAGCCGTCGCGGTGACGGGGTCGACCGACAGAACGACGAAGTCCGCGTCCATGCCGACGCTCAGCGTGCCGCGCCGTTCTTCCGCGAACTCTGCGAACGCCGAGCCGGTGGTGAAGGCCGCCAGCGCTTCGACCCCGCTCAGCCGCTGCTCGGGGTGCCAGCCGTTGGGAGGATTTCCTTTCGCGTCCTGCCGGAAGCGGGCGGCGTAGATGCCTCGCAGCGGGTCGGGCTCTTCGACGGGAAAATCACTGCCGAACGCGACGTGGGCGCCGCTGTCGAGCACGGACCTCCACGCGTACGCGTACTTCAGCCGGTCTTCGCCCACGCGATCGACCGCCCACGGCATGTCGCTGGTGGCGTGCGTGGGCTGAAAGCTGGCGATCACCCCCTGGCCGGCGAAGCGCTTCACGTCGGCGAACATCAACACCTGCGCGTGCTCGACGCGGTGGCGGCTGTTGGGGCGTTGGCGTTCCAACCCGCCGAGCACGTCGAGCACGGTGGTGTTCGCCTTGTCGCCGATGGCGTGCACCGCGACCTGAAAGCCTTTCGCCGCGAAGGCGGTCGCGCGCTTCTTGAGCTCATCGGGGGACAACAGCAGCAGGCCCGACTGGGTGGGCTCGTCAGAATAGGGAAAGTGAAGGGCGGCGCCGCGGCTGCCCAGGGCTCCGTCGGCGACGAGCTTCACGGCGCGCAGGCGCAGCAGCTTTCCTTCGAACAGCCCGTGGTCGAGAAAGTCTTTGGCTTCGTCGCCTTGCCCGTCGGCCATCGCGTAGATGCGCAGGTCGAGCGCCGACGTGCGGTCGAGCTGCTGCAGCTGCATGAAGGTCGCCCATTCCATGCCCGCGTCGTGAATGCCGGTGAGGCCCACCGAGACGCATTTGGCGATCGCCGCCTGCAGGCGCTGCGCGAGCTGTTCGGGCGTGGGCGCCGGAACCTTTCTATTCACGAGGTCGATGGCGTTGTCGATCAACACGCCGGTGGGCTCGCCGGCCTTGTCGCGAAGGATGCGGCCGCCAGCGGGGTCAGGCGTCGCGGCGGTGATGCCGGCGCGGCCCAGCGCTTCGGCGTTCACCCACGCGGCGTGACCGTCGACGCGAAAGAGCAGAACGGGCCGCGTCGGAAACTTCGCGTCCAGCAGCGCGCGGTTCGGAAATTCCTTTGAGCTCCAATCATTCTGGTCCCAGCCGCGGCCGAGCAGCCATTCGCCCTGCGCGGAAGAATCGGTGACGAGGGCGACGGCTTCTTCGGCAGAACGGGCCGGCCCCAGGTTCGCAATCGCCAGGCTGCGACCCAGCGACAGTAAATGGCCGTGCGAATCGACGAGGCCGGGGATGATGACGTCGCCATCGAAGTGCTCGACCTGGGCGTCTTTGCCCGCGAAGTCGAGCGCCGCTTCACGGTTCCCGATGAAGAGAATCTTTCCATCGCGAACGACGATGGCTTCGACGCCGGGCGCTTTCGCGTCTTGCGTCCGAATTGCACCTGCAGACCAGACGGTGGTGCGCGCGCTGACGGGGTCTGGCGGCTTGTGCGCGCAGGCCGAGACGACGAACAGCGCGAAAATCAGCGCGCGGTTCACGGCTCGCCGACGAAGCTCGACGTGCCCGACAACGATTCGAGGAACGCGATGACCTGCGCCTTTTCCTTCGACGTGAGCTTCACCTTCTTGAGGTTCGCGTCGAGCAGCGGGTTCTTCACGCCTCCGTTCGCCATCACCTCGACGGCCTCGGCCAGCGTCTTGGTGGAACCGTCATGGAAGTACGGCCCGGTCTGCGCGACGTTTCGCAGCGACGGCGTCTTGAACTTTCCTTCGTCGCGGTCTTCCTTCGTCGCGTCCTTGCGGCCGTGGTCGCGCTCGGCTTCCGGCTTGTTCGAGCCGATGCCGGCGTTGTGGAAGTCGAGGTCGGTGAACAACGGCTGCACGTGGCAGTTCATACAGCCGGACTTCTTGAAGACCTCCCAGCCTTTCTGCGCCTCGGCCGACATCGCCTTCGTGTCGCCGGCGATGAACTTGTCGAAGGCCGAGTCGGCGTTGGTGAGCGCGCGCAGGAAGGACGCGAGGGCTTTGGGAATGTTGTCGGCCGTCGCGTCCTGCTTGTAAGCGCGCTGGAACATCGCCTTCGTCTCAGGCACCGAATTGAGCGCGGTGGCAACGGCGGCCGGTTCGGCGCCCAGCTGCCCTTTCCACGCTGCGTTGACGACGGCTTCGAGGGTGGGCATGCGGCCGTCCCAGTAGAAGGTCGGGTGGTAGGCGAGGTTCAAGACGGTGGGGGTGTTGCGCTTGTTGGCGGCGCCACCCACTTTGATGTCGACGGTGTTCGGCGTGGCCCAGCCCAGCGAAGGAATGTGGCAGGCGGTGCAGTTCATCGAGCCGTCCTTCGAGAGGTTCTTGTCGAAGAAGAGGCGGTGGCCGAGGTCGACCGCTTCGGGGCTCGACGGATTTTCTGCAGGCGCCTCGACGACGGCCAGCGGCGCGACGGGCGGCGGCGGCGGCTTCACTTCGGGAAGCGCGATGACGGGGGCGGGCGGCGGCGCGGGGGCAGGCGCCGGCTTCGCGGGTTCCGGCTCGGGGGCCGGGGCAGGCGCGGACTTGCAGGAAGCGACGAGGGCGAGCAGCAGCAGGAGTCGAGTGCGCATGCGCGCGGCTTATCCGTTCATCCCGAGAGAAGTCGAGAGATGACCAGCCCGGGATGAACGGGAAGCCTCTGTAGATGACGCGGCGGAACTAAGGTCTGGCCGCGATGCGGCACCTCGAGGTCGGTATCATCGGAGCAGGCACAGCCGGAAGCGCCGCCGCGCTGTTCCTCTCGCGCGCGGGCCACCACGTGACGTTGTTCGAACGTGTGCCTGAGCCCCGCGCGGTCGGCGCGGGAATCTCACTGCAGCCAAGCGGCATGTCGGTGCTCGCTGCGCTGGGCCTGCTCGAGCCGGTCGCGAAACGGGGCGCGCCGATTCGCGAGCTCTACGCCGAGACGACGGCCCGCAGGAAAGTCGTGCACCTGAAGTACAGCGACGTGGCCGAAGACCTGTACGGCCTTGGCATGCACCGCGGCGTGTTGTTCCAGACGTTGTTCGACGCAGTGAAAGCGTCGCCCGCCATCACGCTGAAGTGCGGCGTGGGCATCGAAGACCTCGCGCGCGGACCTGATGGCCGGAACCTCGTCGTCGAGACAGACAGCCGAAAGGCGCACGGCCCGTTCGACCTCATCGTCGTCGCCGACGGAGCGCGCTCGCGGCTTCGCGACGACACCGTGCTCAAGAAGACGGTGAAGAAATATCCGTGGGGCGCGCTGTGGTTCGTCGGACGCGACGAAGGCCACCGGTTTCAGAACCGCCTGTACCAGGTGCTCGAAGGCACGCAGCGGATGATGGGCCTGCTGCCGACGGGGCTCGGGCCGGAAGGGAACACGCCGCTGGTGAGCATCTTCTGGAGCCTGGGAAGGCACTCACTGGACGCGTGGCGAGATGCGGGGCTCGAGAAGTGGAAGGGGGATGTGCTGCGGTGCGCTCCGCAGGCGGACGCGCTGCTGGCGCAAATCGATTCCATCGACCAGGTGCTGTTCGCCGAGTACCACGACGTGGTGATGGGCCAGTGGAACACGGAAGACGTCGTGTACCTGGGCGACGCGGCGCACGCGACGAGCCCGCAGCTGGGCCAGGGGTGCAACCTGGCGCTCGTCGATGCGCAGGTGCTGGCCGGGTCGCTGGCCCATTCGGACTCGTTGTTGATGGGGCTCGACGCGTACTCGCGCGCGCGGGCGGCGCACCTCGACTACTACCAATTCGCGACGCGCTGGCTGACGCCATTCTTCCAGTCGGACCTCACCTGGCTCGGGCCGCTGCGCGACTTCGGAATGCCGTTGATGACGCGCCTCGCGTGGGTGCGGCAGCAGATGGTGCTCGCGATGTGTGGCAATGCGCTGTGGCCGTTGACGGGCTCGTTGCCGCTCGAAACCCGGCCTCTGGCATTGGAGCCAGTGGTATTGAGCCGGCCATGAGAATTCTCGTGCTTGCCGGAATCGCGCTGTCTCTCGGAGCATGCAACTGCGGCCCTGTCACCACGGACGACGCAGGCGTCGTCATCGACGCAGGCTTCGACGGTGGCTCGAAGGCCGACGCCGGCCCGGCGCGCGTGATGTACAAAATCACCTCGGTCACCGGCACGTTCAAGGGCGACGGCACGAACGACAGCGGCACGCGGTACGACGTGCTGGCCTCGTCGACCTGCAGCTACACGGGCTCGGCGGACGCTGGCCTCTTCGTCGGCAACGATGGCGGGACGCCGATGATTCAAGTCAGCGGCACGACGACCTGCCCGGTGGTGACGGCGACGTCGACGGGTCCGACGGCGACGTGCATGGCGGGCCCGAGCACCGCAAACGCGACGCTGTTCCAGGGCACCATCGAGCAGGCCGGCTGGGACGACACGTCGGTGGTGACGTTCAAAATCAACACGCCTCCGGGCCTCTTCCCCGCGTGCAACACCGCAACGGTCGTCTCGGCCGCGGCACAGCCGTGGGGCATTCAGGGCACGGCGACGGCGGCGCAGTTCAAGGCGCTGGTGCCGTTCACGGTGAAGCTCAAGGGGCCGGAAGATGGCGGCACGAAGCAGCTCGTCTCGGGCACCAACGTGTCGAACGTCAGCTGGGATTTCACGATGACCGTCGACCCGAAGCTTCCGTAGTCAGAAAGAATATCCGACGCCTGCGCTGACCCGCTGCTCACCCAGCGGGACGATTTCGGCAGACACGTCGAAGCCGCCGGGCAGGCCGAGCACGAGGCCGGCCCCGAGCTGAAAATGGTAGAGGTCGGTGCCGACGAGGCTGCGGCCGCGCTCGCTCAGCACGGCCGGCCCGCCGAACAACCGCACCACTGCGTACGGCGTCAAGCGCTGGAAGAACGTGTAGCCCGCAGTAAGCGAGCCGCGAACATCGAGCGCCGCGAGCGAGTCGTCACCGCCC
>JAYUXE010001183.1:0-2877 GCA_043753165.1 Archangiaceae bacterium
GCCCAGGTCGGTTGGCCGAACGTGAAGTTGAGCGCGAGGGTGTCTTCGTCCGACTGGGTCGCGTGCCAGTACCCGCGAGGCACGAACAAGACGGATCCGGGCCGCAGCACGAACGACTCCGCATCGTCGGGCATCGCGACGCGTCCTTCGTGCCGGGAAAGGTGAGCAGTTTGTAGCCGGGGATTTTCTTGAGCGCCTGGTCGTAGCCGCTGATCTCCTGCAGCTGCAGAAAGTCGGTCAGTACGGGTTCGGCGGGTTGGCGCACGAACCGTCCACGCACCTCGGGCAACTCGCTTCGACCACCCACGCCGTGCCTGTGGCGTTGCACCGCAGGACTGACTGCTGCTTCGCGTTCGCATCGTCGGTGCATCGTGCGGTTCCCGGCACGCAGACACCGACGCCCGCGTCGGTTTTGGCAGCACAGCAAGACAGGGCGACAAGCGCCACAGCGACAATGGCTCTAAGCATCACTGCATCGAGCCACAAGAAGGGGGCCATTGGTATGGTCGCGAAGATGATGCGAGCAATTGCCCTGATGGGCTGTCTGGCTTTCATGGCTTGCGGGGGATCAGGCGGGGCGGACGGAGGGGCGCGCGGAGGAGGTGGGGGCGGCGGACTCTCGTTTGATCCCGACCTTCCGGGCATCGGCGGCACTGGCAGGTACCTCACCGAGTCAGAACGGATTGCGGTCATCAACGCCGCAAAGAAGATTCAAGCTGAGGCGACAGGTGACAACCCCGCGAGAGATGACGCGATGGTCGCGCACCTTCGCCGCGACCCCACTATTGAAGCCGCAGGCGTGTCGGCACTTGGAAACGTCTGGGCTCGATTCATCGACGGCACCCTCTACATGGACTTCTCGGGTCGCGACGTCGACTTCGACGGCGTTCGACGTCTCACCGCCAGGCCGCGAATGCTCGACCTTCCAAGCGTGCGCGACGCGGTGACTGGCAACTCGCTCGAGCCCTGGTGGCCGGATTCGAGCGCAGCCATTGGCGGCTGGCTCGACGGCAATCACTACAGAGTCGGGCCGCTGGCGAAGAAACTCACCCATCAAGACCTTCAGGCTTTCTCGAGGGTCGGCGCTTTCTTCTGGCAGACGCATTCAGGCGAGGCAGACCTTCGCGCACTGCTGAAAGACTCGTCCGGCAATGTCGTATTCAGCGATGCGGGCGTTCGGCAACACGTTCAAGCATTCGCGTACATGACCAGTAACGTGCTCGCCTCTGATGGTGGCACCGCACTGACGGCCGACGAAGACGACTTGCGAAATCGAAACCGCCTCACCCTGGCGACGGTCTCTTTGGTGAAGGGTCAAAAGAGTCCATGGGAATACCGGCTCGGCGTGACCAACGCCTTCATCGAAGAACGAATGACGTCTGCTTTCGCCCCCAATTCGCTGGTGGCCGTCGATAGCTGCACCGGGATCCACGGTACGACTTCTTTTCAAAAGGTCGGCGTGGGTGCCTTCGTCGCCTGGGACGGGCTGACCGGGAACCGAAGTCAGCTCGCGCACGAAAAATTGTTCGACCGTTTATTGGGGCAGAATGCGCCCCCTGCATCGTCGCCGCTCGAACGGCCTTTTGAATTCGAGAAGGTGAAAGCGTGGATGACGAAGAAGGGGTACGACGTCGACCGCAGTCTGCTCGATGATGGCGGGACCAATCTCACTCCGGCCAGGCTCGTATTTTCGACTTTCACCGATTTTGCGGTGTTGCGACCCACAATCACACGCCTGTTGTTTCGGGCCTCGAGCGCCGCGCATCCATTCAAAAGGCTCGTTGTCGAAGGAACCTTTGGTGACGATCCCGGTTCGACTGGAGCGGTCACCTGGGGCCAGACTCCACTGCAGATCGTCGCGTGGAAGCCCACCGAGCTCGAAGTGCGCTTTCCTCCCCCTCCGTATCCAAAAGAACCGCTTCAGGTGAAGGTTGATCAACGAGAGAGCCAGCCTGCTCGGCTGACAGTCTGGAATCTGCCCATCACCTTCACGCTGACAGGCAGAGACACGCTGAAGGCCGTCGCGATCGTCAACTGTGTCTTGAGGGCTGACGTGCGGGGCACGCGATTCGAACCAGAAGACGCTGTACAGCTGGGGCTGGTGAATGCTTCGTACCTGCTGGATTCAGGCGGAAGCATCACAGCCAGTGGCATGGCAACCGCGCCAGCCGAGACCTGGGCCGGAGGCGCAAGCCTTTCGCCGCTCCCGATCGACCAGGGCAACGTGCCCGCCACCAACTTCCATAGCTGCGCCGGCTCTTTCAGTGGGACGACCAAACAGCTCACCCTTCAGGTCAACCTCAACGCGACCTTCACAAAGAATGCTTCGCCCACCGCGGGCCTCATCAACAGCACCGTCGCGTTTCCGACTGGCCTGGTCATCGAGACGGTTTGGTCCACGCGCACGCTCGTGGGAAAGAGTGTGCCCGGCGCGTGGCCCATTCCGAACGAAACGCTCGTGGTGTCCTGGCCTACGGTCGCGCCGGTGGCAGGTACGGCGCCAACAGACGCTGACCCGCGCTAGTCGCGCTGCTCTGACGGCCGGCACCGATGCGAGGCGAGCAGCCGGTTGGCCGTGAGCGTCGCAATCAGCTGCGGCAGCCCGGGCGTGAGCGCCGGAAAATGCAGCGCGGCCTGCTCGACCGAGAACGGCGTCCGCTGCCGCCCAATCCACTCGAGCACGGGGTGCAGCGAGACGTCGGCGTCGATTTCGAATGTGCCTGTTCCGAGGGAAGCGATGACCGCTCCGTCTTCGATGCGAAGAAACCCGCGCGGCACCAGCAGGTAGGCGGTCTGCAGGTCGAGCGCATCGGCGACCTCGGCGTCGTCGAGCTTCGCGACCTCGTCCATCAACTTCGCCCGCATCGCCCCGGCCGG
>JAYUXE010001184.1:0-2875 GCA_043753165.1 Archangiaceae bacterium
TCTACGTCGCGCTGAACATGCGGATCATGACGCGCATGGGCAACCAGGCGCTGGACACGCTGGGCGAGAAGAATGACTTCAACCGCGGCCTGCACTGCACGGGCGATCTGAACCCCGACCGCCGGTTCATCTGTCACTTCCCGGAAGACAACACCATCTGGAGCTTCGGCTCGGGCTACGGCGGCAACGCGCTGCTCGGCAAGAAGTGTCTCGCGCTGCGCATCGGCAGCTACCTCGGCCAGAAAGAAGGCTGGCTCGCCGAGCACATGCTGATCCTCGGCGTCGAGAACCCGGAAGGTCAGAAGACCTACGTCGCGGCGGCTTTCCCCAGCGCGTGCGGCAAGACGAACTTCGCGATGATGATTCCGCCCAAGCGGTTCAACGGGTGGAAGGTGTTCACCGTGGGCGACGACATCGCGTGGCTGCGCGTCGGCACCGACGGCCGGCTGTGGGCGGTGAATCCGGAAAACGGATACTTCGGCGTCGCTCCGGGCACGAACTGGGCGAGCAACCCGAACGCGATGAAGTGCATCGCGAAGGACACCATCTTCACCAACGTCGCCGTCACCAAGAATGGCGAAGTCTGGTGGGAAGGAATGGACGGCGAAGTTCCTGAAGAGCTCACCGACTGGAAGGGCAACCCCTGGAAGAAGGGCAGCGCAGAGAAGGCGGCGCACCCGAACAGCCGCTTCACGGCGCCGGCGAGCAACAACCCGATGCTGTCGACGCACGTGAATGATCCGCAGGGGGTGCCGATTTCGGCGCTCATCTTCGGAGGCCGCCGCAGCACCACGATTCCCCTCGTGATGCAGTCGTTCAACTGGCGCCACGGCGTTTACCTGGCCGCGACGCTCGCGTCCGAGACCACCGCTGCGGCGACGGGCAAGACGGGCATCGTGCGCCGGGACCCGATGGCGATGCTGCCTTTCTGCGGTTACAACATGGGCGACTACTTCCAGCACTGGCTGCAGATGCAGAAGCGCATGGTCTTCCCCCCGAAGATCTTCTGCGTGAACTGGTTCCGGAAGGACGCCGACGGCAAGTTCCTCTGGCCGGGCTACGGCGACAACATGCGCGTCCTGAAGTGGATCGTCGATCGCGCGCACGGCACCGTCGGAGCGCACGAGTCGCTGTTCGGCTGGGTTCCGAAGGCCGGACACATCGACCTCTCGGGCCTCGACATCGCGCCCGAGAAGGTCGACGCCGCGCTCGCCATCAACGAAGGCGAGTGGCGCACCGAGCTCGAATCGCAGACCGAGTTCTTCCAGCAGTTCGGCGATCGTCTGCCGAAAGCGCTCGAGCTCAACCGCCAGCTGTTGCTGTCGCGGCTCGACTGACTTCGTCGAGGCGTTGGTTCAAGTAGGCCCGCTCTCGCGCGTTCTTCACCAGCGCGAGGGCCTCGCGGTACGCAACTGCCGCTTCCGTAAATCGCGCTGCCCTTCGAAGCAGATCTGCCCGCGCGGCCGGCTGTTCCAGTGGAGTCAGGTTCCCAGATGCGTCGATGCTCGTCGAGGTTCTTCGCTTCGACCAGGTAGAAGCCGCCCAGCTGTTCCTTCGTTTCGGCGAACGGGCCGTCGGTGGTCTGGGTCTTCGAGTTGCGAACGCGCACGGTGGTGGCGGTGGCGATCGGCTGCAGCGCTTCGCCGGCCTGCACCGCAGCGCCGACCTCCTTGCCCCACGCCATGTAGCGGCCAAACGTCTGTTCGGTCTCGGCCTTCGACCTCGCCTGATCCTCAGCTTCGTTCGAGTAGATCAAAAACAGGTAGCGCATCGGGGACTCCGGTTGGTGCGGGAGGTCAATTCCCCCCGTCTGAAATCACGACAAACGGGCGCTGGGCAGATCGACATCGGAATTCCTTTTTTCGGCCCCACCGCTGCCACATCGCCCGCGCACTGTTCAACCTCATGACAATCAGACCAATCTGGAAGGAATGGATGGGGGCAGCAGGGGGTTACGGCCGCATGAGCAACGCCGCCCTGCTTGCAGGATTCGCTGCTTCTGCGGCCATGCTCGTGCGCAGCACCCACCGGCGCCGGACGCACTTCGAAGAGACCCACACCGAGTTTCACAGCAAGGGGCTGAACGAACGCCACGACGGGCTGCGCATCGCCCAGCTGTCGGACATTCACATTGGCCTCTCGACCCCGGCCGCCCGCATCCGCGCGGCGGTCGACGCGGTCAACAACGCGAAGGTCGACCTGGTGGTGCTCACCGGCGACTACGTGACGAACTCGATGCGGCCCGTGCCCAAGATTTCGCACCTGTTGAGCGGACTCAGGGCGCCCGTCTTCGCCGTGCTCGGCAACCATGACCACTGGGTCGACGCGAATGGCGTCGCGATGCACCTGCAACGCATCGGCTGCACGGTGTTGAGAAACGAGCACACGGTGTTCCAGGTGAAGGGCGCGCCGTTGCACATCATCGGGGTCGACGACGAACGGTCGGGCCACGACGACGTGAACGCGGCGTTCGCAGGCGTGCCAAAGACGGGCTCGCGGTTGGTGCTCACCCACATGCCCCCGACGGTACGGAAGCTGCCGAAGAACGCGGGGCTCTTGTGCCTGGCAGGCCATACGCACGGCGGGCAGATCGAGCTCGGGCGGCTCACCAGCAAGGTGTTTCATCGCCTCGGCCAGCCGTATGTGCGTGGCATGCACGAAGTGAACGGCAACTTCCTCTACGTGAACCGCGGCCTCGGCTACGGCATCGGCGGAGCAGCCCTTCGCGTCGGTTCCCGCCCCGAGGTCTCGTACTTCACGCTGCGTCAGCCCGTGACCCACCACACCAGCTCGCCGTCGGGCCGCAAACGCTGAATCGGCAGGTCGCCTGGCTTCCCCATCGTCTTCGCGACGATGTCCTTCTTGTCGGGGCCCG
>JAYUXE010001185.1:0-2874 GCA_043753165.1 Archangiaceae bacterium
GGGTCATCCTTCGGCAGCGGCCTGGCTCCCACGCGCACGTCGCGCAGCCTTTCCTGCAGGTTCGACAGGCTCGGCAGCTTGAGGCCATCGACCACTTCCGTCGCCGACTCTTCCACCACCGCGTCCGTTTCTTCCTCGGCCCCCGGGCGGGGAATCGGCATTCGCCGCGCGTGCGACGGGGCGGGCGCTGGCTGCGCGACCACCGACCGCGGCGCCGGGTCGAGCAGATCTTCCTCGTCGAGCTCGGCCACGATGCGCACGGGCTTCGCCTCTGCGAGCGCCGCCTTCGCCTCGTCCTTCCGGCCCGCGCGGCGAATCGCGTCCGCCACGCTGGGCCGCGGCGCCGCCGCCTTCGCCAGCGAGGGCTTCGGCAACGTCGCCAGCAGCTTGTTGAGCTCGTTCTTCTTGTCGCCGCCGCCAGCGGCCAGGGCCGCCTCGATCACCGATCGCGCTCCAGAGGGATCATTGCGGCGGTCGGCCAGCACGCGCGCGAGCCCATACGCCCCGTCATCGCCCAGCTTGTGCTTCGGAAAACCCTCGGCGAGCTTGCGGTAGGCGACCTCGCTGGCGGTGAGATCTTCACCGACCTGCGAGAAGCGCGAGAGCTCGGAGTACAGCTCGGCCGCGTTGAACAGCGCCTCGGGCGCGCGATCCGACTTCGGCCACTTGCTCGCCACCTTGTCGAACTTGTGCGCGACGTTCAGCCAGTGGTGCCGGAACTTCCGCTTCGACTCGTCGGCCTTCAGCTTCGCGTACGCCGCCTTCGCGTCGTTGTACGCGTCGTCCGCCGCCTCAGTGGACGCTGCGCGCGCCGGCGCCGCGAAGAGAACGACGAGAAACTGGACGAGGAAGAGTTTTCTGATCATCGAGCGCTACAGCCGTGTGCCTGATCAATGTGAGCATGCGGAATACATCGCGGCAAAAAAACGGCCGGGGCTACACTTCGCGCCGCAATGGCTGAGAAGGAAAACAGCACAGGGAAAGGGAAGCTCCTCGACCTCGACGGAGGCGACCCCAAGAAGCGCCCGACGGGCGCCCACCCTGCCACGGCGCCCGAGCGCAGCAGCCCCGCCGCGAAGCCGTTGCCCCCGTCGATGAGCCAGTCGGGCGTGACGACGGGCCCCGGTGCGTCGGGCCCGCGGCAGCCCACGCCTTTCCAGAAAGCCCAGCTGAGCTCGGCGTTTCAAAACGATCGCGAGGCGCAGAGCAAGGCGACGCTGGCGCGCACGCTGGGCAAGACGTCGACGCCGCTGTACCCGGACGATGAAGACGAGCCGACCGCCATCGGGGCCAGGTTCGACGGCGAAGTCCCCGCGCAAGAGCTGAACAACCGGGATCTGTGGAAAGCGGTTCAGGCGCCGGTGCAGAGCCGCGAAGGCCGCAGGTCCCCCGAGATCTACCGCACCGTGATCAACCAGTTCGCGGTGGGCCACAACCCGCGGTACGAAAGCGACGCTCCCGAGAAGCCGCGCGGCCACATCTTCGTCTGGGATGTCAGCCGCGCGATGAACTGCGAGATCCCACACTTCGTCGGGGCCAAAGAGCTCTCACTCGCGCAGACCGTCGACTGGCTTCGCCACGAAGGCCCGATGCGTGGGTGGCAGCGGGCGTCGATTGACGACGCGCAGCAGGCGGCGCTCAGCGGCTACCTCGCGATCGCGCTGCCCAAGGACATCAAGATCAAACAGATGGCGATTCTGCTGCCCGAAGAAACGCGCGCCGCCGACAACAAGCCCTTCGTCGCCGCCGCCGGAAAGATGCGGGGCAACAAGCTGAAGCTCGCCGAAGCGCTGGGCGTCTTCGCGGTCGACTGCTTCATTCACGCCTGAAGCGACCTACGAGTTGATGAACCAGCCCAGCGATCGCGCGAGATCTTCGTCGATCACGCGCACCCAGGTCGGCTTGCTGGGCACCACCGCCGCCAGCACCTTCTCGCCATTTCGCACCGGCGCCCTGCCCGGCCGCGCCCGCGCCTTCACCGGCATCTTCACGTCCTGCTGGTAGTAGCTGGCCGCGAACACCGTCTCGTTTCGCGTCTCGGGCAGGCCGTCATCCGGGGTCAGCCACACCAGTATTCCCCTCTGAAGCGGCGCGAGCTCACGCTGCAGCGATCGCTTCAGCTCGAAGCCGAACAGCCCCAGGGCCAGCAGCACGCCGAGCCCGATGCCGATCGGAAAGAGGTTCTGCAGCCCTTCGCCGTCGCGCGCGTAGCCGGCCTCGCGCGGGCGAGCCGGATCCTTCGGGTCGACCAGCAGAGAGACGATCGCCCCCACGCCCAGGCCTTCACCGAAGATGGCCGTCGTCTCGACCCCGGCCGCCGACCGATCGAAGCCTTCGGGGTAGCTGTAGATGACCGACAGCGTCGCGACCCCGCCCTCGCGCTGGTTCCGTGGCGGCAACGCGACCCGCGTCACCTTGCCCGGCACCTCGGCGGCCTCGGCAAAGAAGCGCTGTTCTTTCGAGAACCAGGCGCCCGCCCTGGTGCTGGCGAAGCCGAGCCCCGCGATCATCGCGACGCCCACGGCCGCGACGACGGACAGCCGGGCGAGGGCCCCGGGCACCTGCCGCAGCGACACCTTGCGCGGCACGTTGGGGATCGCCAGCCGCACCTAGCCTTTCCGCGTGAGCGTCGCCTTCCACTTCGCGATCGCGTTCAGGGCTTCCAGCGGGCTCGACGCGTCGACGGGAAATTCTTCGAGCGCTCGCAGCACGGCGTCCTTGGGCCCGTTGACGGTCGCCGCGACCGGCCCGAACAACCCCAGCTGCGAGAGGTCGACGGGCCGCGCCGGCGGCGAAGACACGGACCCGCTGACCTTGCGCGCCATGCGGGCGTGGCCTGCCTCGTCGAGCTCACCGGCCTCGAGGTTTGCGAGC
>JAYUXE010001186.1:0-6778 GCA_043753165.1 Archangiaceae bacterium
GCCTGGATGCTGCGCGCGTACGCGTTGTTCCTCGGCGCCGGCACGCAGTTCTTCACCGCCGGCTTCACCGCGCTGCCCTTCATGACGCCGTATCTCAGCGAAGGGCTCGTCGTGGCGTCGATGGCGGCCGGGTGGATCATCAACGCGCTCGTCGCGGAATGGATTCTCGCGGGCTCGGGCCAGGGGCCATTCGCCTGGCGCTCTCGCGGTGAGCAGCGGCGTCATTCATCAGACCCATCGCTGCGCACGTCTCGGCGAGCCGAGCGTGGAGCGTAGCCAGCGCTTCGGGCTGGCTCACGTTGGTCGCCGTTTGAAGGCGCAGGGCATCGAGGAACGCAGAACGGGCGGCCGCATGCTGGCCCTGCGTGAGCAGCGCGTGACCCAGCAGGGAGCACAGCTCGCCGTGTCGAGCGACGGGCGCAGTGCTCACTTCCGACTGCATCAAAGCGACCGCTTCGGGGTAACGCCTGGCGCGGAGCAGGATCAGGCCCAGCGTGTGCGCGACTTCGGCGCTCGCGCCGGGCCACGGCGGCCGCACCGACGCGATGAGATGCACGCGGCGCAGCAGCGGCTCGGCGTCGCGGTTCGCGAGCGACAGCGCGCCGGCATACTCGGCCGCTGCGTGCGCCTCGACCGCGTGATCCATCGGTTGCTTGGCGCGGCAGCGAGCAAGAGCCTCGAAGGTTTGCGCAACGACCAGGTCCGCAAGGCGCGCGCGACGTTCGCGGATTTCTTGGACCCGCGGCGATTGGGCGCCATCGAGTCCGCGGACGAACCGAAGCTCAGCGTCGACCCACGCGCAGGCCGCGGCAGGGCGCAAGGCCTTGAGCTCGAGCGCGGACAAACTTCGGACCGCGCGGATCCAGGCTTCAGGGTTCGAGCCTCGCTCGGTCGCTCGCTGTCGCAAGACCTCTTCGAGCATGCCTCGCGCACGCGGCCCCAGCAATTCCATCGCCCGCTCGAGCGGCGCCAACGCTTCCTTTCAGCGCCGTCGGCGCGCCTCCGCACGCTCCAAATCACCCGCGACCGAGGCCGCCATTGCGCCACCGATCAGCGATCGCCATTCCGTGTCCGTGAGCGTCATTGCAGGCTCGATGCTGAACGAAGCGCAGCCATCGCCTTCGACCGTAGGTTAGCCTGTCGCGCAAATGGCGCGCGACGAGCGAATCGAAGACCTGGTGGATCGCCTCGAGCTCGGCTTCAACACGCTGGGCATCGACCCCTACGGCGTCTCGAAGAAGCACCTGCGCGTTTTCTTCACCGCGCTCGGCTTTCTCTACAGGCGCTACTTCCGCGTGCAGGCGTTCGGCATCGAGCACGTGCCGCCGCGCGGTCGCGCGATGCTGGTCGGCAACCACTCGGGCGGCGTCGCAATCGACGGGGCGATGGTCATCACCTCGATGCTGCTCGAGATGAATCCCCCCCGCCTCGCGCACGCGATGGCCGACAAGTTCATCAACGCCCTGCCGCTGGCTTCCCTGTGGAGCTCGCGCACCGGCCAGTTCACCGGCCTGCCCGAGCATGCGCAGCGGCTGCTCGAAGACGACCGCATGCTCGTCGTCTTCCCCGAAGGCGCGCGCGGCACCGCGAAGCTCTATGCCGAACGCTATTCGCTGGTCGACTTCGGCGCCGGCTTCGTGCGGCTCGCGTTGAAAACGAAGACGCCCATCATCCCCTTCGGCTTCCTCGGCGGGGGCGCGGCGATTCCCACCATCACCAACGCCTACGCGCTCGGCAAGCTGGTCGGCGTCCCGTACATCCCCATCACGCCGTACCTCGTCTCGCTGCCGCTGCCCGTGAACCTCGAGGTCCACTACGGCGAGCCGATGGTGTTCGATGGAAACGGCACGGAAGAAGACAGCGTCATCGACGGCTACGTCGCGCAGGTGAAGCAGCGCATCGCCGACCTCATCGACGGCGGGCGCAGGTCGCGCAGCAAGCGCAAGCGCGAGGACGCAGCGTGAAGATTCTCATCATGGGCATCGCCGGTGGGCTCGGCCGGCAGCTGGCCGTCTCGCTTCACCACGCAGGTCACGACGTCACGGGCATCGACAAGCGAAGCTTCAGGGACGCTCCGAAGGGCGTCGAGGTGCACGAGGTCGACCTGCGCAAGCGCGGCGCCGAAGACGTGTTCCGCAAGAAGCGGCCCGACTGCGTGGTGCACATGGCGACCGTGACGTCGCTGACGGCGCCCGGCGAAGAGCACTACCGAATCAACTTAGGCGGCACCCGCGCGGTGTTCGAGCACGCGGCGACGTACGGCGTCGGTCACGTCGTCTTCGTCGGCCGCCACACGTTCTACGGCGCCGCGGCCGACTCGCCGCTGTACCACCTGGAAGAAGAGCCGCCGATGGCGCTCGAGTCCTTTCCCGAGCTGTCTGACCTCGTCGCCGCCGACCTGCTCGCGTCGACGGCGCTGTGGCGCCAGCCCCAACAAATCACCACCGTGCTGCGCATGGTCTACACGCTGGGCCCGTCGCGCATGGGCACGCTCGCGTCCTTCCTTCGCGGGAAACGCGTGCCGCTGGTGATGGGCTACGACCCGCTGTTCCAGTTTCTCTACGAGGCCGATGCCGTCGCAGCGCTGAAGCTCGCCATCGAGAAGAAGCCGCGCGGCGTGTTCAACGTCGCGGGCCCCCCGCCGGTGCCTTTGTCGACCATCGCGGAGCAGACGGGGCGCAAGACGTTGCCGATGCCGGAAGCGCTGCTGACGCGGCTGTCGGGGCGGTTCGGGTTTCCGCGGTTACCGCGCGGCGTGCTCGAGCACTTGAAGTTCCCGGTGGTGGTCGACCCGAAGGCGTTCGTCGCCGCGACGGGCTTCAAGGCCGAGGTCGACGAAGTCGAGACGCTGCGCCGGTATCGCGCTCTCTGATAGGAACTGCAGCCAATGCACAAACTGCTCGTGGTCGCCGTTGCGTTCACCTTGTCGGGTTGTTGCTGCAAGAGCCGCGAAGAGAAGCTGAAGGCCGCCGAGGAAGCGGGCGACTTTGCCGTCAGCGAAAAGGCGCGCCTCATCAAGGGGGCCGGCAATGCGCTCGACAAAGAAGGCACCATCGCCGGCGAATCCGTCGCCCGCGGAGCGGCCAAAGTCCTCAAGTCCGTCGGCGGCGGCGCGATGGACGGGTTCAACGAGCTCACCATCACCACCTCGCCCACCCTCGCAGGCGTCGGGGTGAAGGCCGAACGCGCGGGCATCGCGGCCGTCGACGGCAAAGCCAACCAGGTGAAGGTCTACGTCGTGTTCGACAAGGCCTACAAAGGCGACCTGCAGCTGATTCTTCGCGACAAGAACAACCGCGAGGCCGGGCGTTCGAAGATTTCCGTCGAAGAGCCCGAGACCGGCAAGTACGTGCTGTTCCCGTTCGACCCGCTGACCGAGTGGATGGGCGTCGTCGCAACCGAGCTGAAATAGCCCTCGTTTTGTAACGGTCGTTTTCCGTTTGGCGGGAAATGTTCGCGACGCCTGCGTCCGATAATCCTGCATGACCTCGATTCAACGGCAGGGCTCGGCGCCGCACCGGAAACCCCACGGCGACGGCAAAGGCGTCTTCGACGTCGTCAGCATGAACGTGAAGAGCAACCCGCTGATGTCGCAGGACAAGGTTCGCCACGACGTGCAGCGCGCCGCCAAGACCGGGGAAATCATCGGCTGGCAGGAAATCGCGCCTGAACGCTACAAGGACGCGATTCGCAACCTGAAGGGCTTCGACACCTTTATGCCGAAGGGCCTGCAGACCCCCATCTCGTGGAAGACCAGCGAGTTCAAGCTGCTCGACTCGGGCGTCGTGCCGATGCACGGCGGCAGGGCGGGCGTCTCACCCCACCGTTCCGTCGCGTGGGTGAAGCTCGAGAACAAAGAGACCGGCGAGGTGATGGTTCACATGAACACCCACCTGGTCAGCGGCGCGTTCAACACCAAGCAGCAGGCAACGGACCCGTGGCGCAAGAAGATGTGGGCCGTTCACATGGAAAAGATGGGGAACCTGATCGAGCACTTCGAGAAGAAGGGCCTTCCCGTCACCATCAGCGGCGACTTCAACCGCAACCAGTTCAAGGTCTTCGGCAACAAGGTCGCCTACGACAGCGGCCTGCACGCGAACACGCACGGCCAGGCGACGCTGGACTACGTGATGCACACGCGGAACGCAGGCCTCAAGAAGGTCTCTTCGCACGTCGATGACCGCTTCGACTCTGACCACAACGCGGTCACCGTTCGCTACGACCTCGGCCAGCGTTCGGGTCTTCGAGGTCGGCCTGCGTGACCTCGACCCGGCTGCGACGAAGGCCATCGCGAAACGCCGTGCGGCCCCGGTTCAACGCGTTCTGTACGATCCACGTTTCGAGCCGGCATCGTCCATCGAATTGATCGATGCCCCGAACCACGGCTTCCCAGGTCTGCTGGACGATGTCTTCCGCCGCATCCGCATCCACGGTGCGCCTGACCAACGCCACGAGGCGCCCATGCGTTTTCGTGACCAAAGTCCGGAAGGCCAAAGCGTCCCGGCCCTTGAGGCCCTCTACGATTGCCCGATCGTCGTCATTCACCGGGCATTGGCCGCCGCTGGAAGCGGCTGAGTGCCTCTTGAATCGACGACTCTTGCGTCGGCGCGACCCGCGACCGAAGCGCTTCTCGTCAAACCACGGCACGTGAAAAACAAGGGTTCCTCCTCGGTGACAGAAGGTCAGTCTCCTGAACCGCATCCCCGTTACAGAGCCGCGCGCTTATTTCTGTTTCGAGCGCAACAGGGCCGGCGCCAGCGCGGCGTCTTCCCCCAGCACCGTCTTCAACGCGTCGATGGCCTCGGGCGGCAGCTTCGAAATGGCGCGCACGCAGCGGGCCGCGTTCTCGACGTCGTACGCACCTGCGCGGCAGTACTTCGCGCGCCACTGCTCGCCTTGCGCGGACGCAAGATTCAACGCGAGCTCTTCCGCGCGTCCGGCGATCCACGTTTCCGCAGGCGGGAACTCGGCGCGCTTCGGGTGCACCTGCGCCGCGTCGAACGTGATGTCGTGCGAGTACCCGCTGAGCGAATCATTCGCATCGCGCCCCGCCGACACCGTGCTCTGGCCCGCGACGTTCAGCTCGGCGCGCACCGAGAAGGACTGCGACCGTTCGACCTGCATCGCCTGGTACTCGAACGTTCGCGGCACATCGCGCCAGCGCGTCTCGGGCACCACCTTCTGGTACGTCTTCGTCTTCTCTTTCGTGACCGTGCGCTGCTTCTGCACCGTCACGCTCTGGCCGTTGATGGTCTGGTTCTCGTCGTACGACTCGCATTCCGTCACCGGCACCTTCTCTTCGAACGTCTTCGTCACGTGCTCGATGTACGGCACGCGTTCCGTCCACTGCGCCTGCAGGTTCACCGGCCGTTCGCGGCGGTTCTGCGACACGCCGCCGTTCACCGAAAGCTGCGCGGTCAGGGTTCCGCCCGTCGAATACCAGGGCCCCTCGTACAGCTGCTTCATCATCGCGGCCTGCAGCGCGGCGGCGTTCGCGTCCGACAGCTGCGAGACGGACACCGAGGCTTTTGCTTCGCCAAACGTCTCGACCAGCGGCCAGCGGCGCGGCGCGTCGGCCTGAAAGTGCTCGCAGTAATGCGCGACGAGGTTCGTCCAGTGCGGCTCGCTTGCCGTCGCTTTCGCGCGCAGGCGTTTGCAGGTGGCCTGGCCGCTGTCCAGGGCGACACGGTCGAGCTCCTCGCGCAGCTTGCCGAGCTCGACGTGCTTGAGAAGAAATTGACGTTTGCTCAGCTGCGCCTGCACCGACAGCGCCTCGCCCTTCTGCGCCATCGGCACCACGAGGCCACGCAGGACCTGCGTCGCATCTTCGCGTTCGTCTTCGACCGTGCTCTCGAGCGCGCCATTGAGCTTCAAGTTCCAGCGCTCACGCAGCTCGAGGCCGCGCGCGAACCATTCTTGCGAGCTCGCCGGATTTCCCGAGAGGCGTTGACGCCGCGCATTGCCCAGCGCCTGTTCGACGGCACGCTGGTGCGCCGTCTCGACGAGGCCCGGAAGCTCGGGGTCGGTGGGATTTTCCTTCGCCAGCTGGTCGAACATCTCGGCCGCCTCGACGAACTTTCCTTCTTTCGCCAGCGCGTTCGCCTGGCGGTAGCGCGTCATGCAGCCGGCGCTCGCGAGCAACAGCAGAACGGCGAAGAGCCGACGCATCAAGACGTTCTTCGCAGCTGGGCGTTGGAGGCCTGCAGCGCCGTCACGGCTTCGCGCAGCGCGGCAATCTCTTTGTCCTTCGCGCTGCAGGACATCTGCAAATCGGCCACCTGCATCAACAGGCCCTTTGCGTGATTCCGCAGGCGCTCGTTCTCGACGGCATCGGCGAGGTCACGAACCAGCGGGCTCGGCGCCGACGGCCGCGTCGACGGAATCGGAGCAGCCGTCGCGGCGGTGAGCTTCGGCATCGAGTTCGACGTCTGCGCGCGGGGCGACGTCGCAGCAGGGCGGGGCGCCGGCGTCGGAATTCGCGGCGCCACCCACGGCATCGGCGGCTGCACGCGCGCCACCGCTGCAGGCGGAACCGGCATCGGTGAGACCGCGGTGACTTCGTTGTCCTCGGGCTGCACCTCGAGCCTCGTGCCCGCCGGCGCGAGGTTCTTGATCAGCTCACGCAGCGCGCCAAGCGTCGACGGGTCGAGCGCGTCGAACCGCACGCCCATGCCCGACCGCGCGGCCGTGGTTCCCGACGGGCTGCTCGACACGACGCGGCCTCGCACGCACACCGGCGCCGCCTGGCCGCCGCGCGGAATTTCGATCGCCAGCTGCT
>JAYUXE010001187.1:0-6776 GCA_043753165.1 Archangiaceae bacterium
TTCGCTCCGTGGGGGAAGGCCGAGCTGGTCGACCTGTCGGGCGAAGAGGCAGTCACCCTGCCCCGCGGCGCGCCGTACCCTGGCGGCACATTGGTCGGTGCGGGCGTGGCGACGCTTACGGTGAGCGCGACGTTCGGGCTTTGTGCGTCGGTGGCGCTGACGGCGCTGCGGCACTTCAAAGATGGCAAGGGCTTCGACTTTAAAGCGGTGCTCGGGGTGGCGCTGCATCCGCAGACGTTCGCGCAAGCGGTCGATGCGATTGGGGCGGTGGCGTTCGGGCTCGTTCTCGGCGTTGCCGTGCCCGCGTATCTGGCTGCGCGGGGAAAGCCGCGTTAGCGTTCGCGACGTGAAGAAGTACCGCCTCTCGGTGTGCAAAGGCGCCGACTGCAAAGACAACGGCTCGGACGCGGTCTTCGCGCAGGCGAATGCGGCGGTGAAGGCGGCGGGCGTGGGCGCGCAGTGCGAGGTGTCGCGCGGCGGCTGTTACGGGCTGTGCCACCTGGGGCCCAACGTGGTGATTCGCGAGGACACCGGCAAGCCCGTGGATCCCTTCGCCAGCGACGACTTCCAGCTGACCTTCGAGCCGGGTGAGACCTACTACTGGAAGATGACGCCCGAGAAGATGGTTCGGGTGGTGGCCGAGCACGTACAGCAGCAGCGGCCGGCCGAAGACTTGAAGGGCGACCCGGCCCAGGAAGACGACTTTCGCCGCCGCGGGTGAACATTTCTTCATGATGCCGCGCCCCTTCGTCCGTTAACAGAAACACCCCGATGCCCCTGCCCGCGCGAATCGCTTTCAGCATCACCTTCCTGCTGCTGTCGGGCTTCATGGTCGTCTACCTGTACCGGCGGATGGTGCGGGACGTGACGGACAAGAAGTGGCTGCGCATCGGCGGCGCGATGGCGATGGTCGGCCTCGCTGGCGGCGCGATGCTGGCCCGCACCCTCTTCCGTTCGTCCGCGATGAACCAGGGGCTCGCGGTCGTGCTGGGGCTGTGGATCGCGCTGGTGCTCTACACGTTCATGTCGCTGATTCTGGTCGACCTCGCGCGGTGGGTCAGCGAACGGACGAAGAAGGACGTGCCGCCGTTGAACGCCGACCGCCGGGCGTTTCTTTCACGCGCGGTGGCGGGCACCTCGTTGGTCTCGGGCGGAGCGCTCGCCTCGTGGGGCGTGTACCGCGCGTACGAGCCGGCGCGCATTCACCAGGTTCAGGTGGCGTTGCCAGGGCTCCCGAAATCGCTGGAAGGCTTCACGATCGCGCACCTGACGGATCTGCACATCGGCTCGGTGCTGCAGCAGCGCTACGTCGATGACCTCGTCTCGCGCGCGAATGCCTTCAAGCCCGATCTGGTCGCGATCACCGGCGATTTGGTCGACGGTACGCCAGACGTGATTGGCCAGTACGTGAGCCGGCTGAGCAACCTGCAGGCGAAACACGGCATTCACTTCGTCTCGGGGAACCACGACTTCTATTCAGGCTGGGACGCGTGGACGGCGCACCTGACCGGCATGGGCGTGAACGTGCTGCGGAACCGGCGCGTGGTGATCGGCGATGAAGGCGGCTCGTTCGATTTGCTCGGCGTCGAGGACTTCAACTCGAAGCACCTGCACGGTGGCTACAACCCGGCGCTCGCGGCGAAAGATCGCGATCCCACGCGCGCGTCTGTCTTGCTGTCGCACCAGCCGGGTGGGTTCGATGATGCGAAGAAGCTGGGCATCGGCCTGCAGCTGTCGGGACACACGCATGGCGGTCAGACGTTTCCGGCCACCGGCGTCGCGTCGTTGATCTGGGGCGCGCGGGCGACGGGCCTTTCGCGTGAAGGCGACTCGCAGATCTTCACCAGCCGCGGCTGTGGGTTCGTCGGCCCGCCCATGCGCCTGGGCAGCCCGAGCGAGATCATTCAGATCGTGCTCACGGCTGGGTGAAGCTCAGGCCCAGCTTGAAGGTCACGACGCACCCTTCGAGCCCGAGGCCGTTGGGCGACTGCAGCTTGAACTGCTTGTCGGCCTTCTCGCACGCGGTCGGGTTGTCGGTGAGCGTGAGCACGTGTGAAAGCTCGAGGGTGCCGGCGTCGCCCTGATCGGTGAGCAGCCAGGTCGTGTTGTCCTTCAGCTTGCAGCCTTCGGTGCCGAAGTCGGACTTCGACTCGCTGGTGAAGATGAGCTCGGGAAGGGCGACGGTGAAGGTGACGGGGTTCACCGTGCTGGGCTTGCAGGCCGACGCCTGGAACTGCGTACACGTCTGGCTGACCGCGGTCTTCCCGTCGGGCTCGACTTTGTAGACGACCGCGCTGCTGGACTCGAAGGGCAGCGGCGGAGCGTCTTTGCGGAACTGCATCTGGTCGGAGCACTGGCCGAAGGCGACGGTCGAGCTGACGATGCGCCAGAAGTACGTCTCGCCGGCGATGGCGCCAGGCTGACGGGGGCCTGCGCTGCCACAGGCAACGAAGACGACGGCGAGGATGAGGCCGAGCCGCTTCATGCCAACTCCGAGATCTGCCGCTGGACTTCTTCCCATCGAACGTAGCGTTCTTCGAGCTCTTCGGCGGCGGCCCGGTGCGCTTCCATCACGGGGCGGGCCTTCGCGAAGTCCGAGGCGAAGGTCGGCTCGACCAGCTGGGCCTCGCGCGCCTTTTGTTCCTGCTCGAGCACCGCGATGCGCTTCTCGAGATCGCCGTTCTCTTTCTTCAGCGGCCCCGTCTTCGCGCTCTTCGCCTGGCGCGCTTCGGCCTCGAGGCGCTTCCGTTCTTTCTCTGACGGGCCGCGGTTGGCGGCCTCACCCGCAGCCCCCGCGACCGGCTGACCTGCGGCCTGGAGCTCGAGGTGGTGCAGGTACTCTTCGAGGTTGCCCGGGTACGGAACGATGGTGCGGTCGCGCACGTCCCACACCTGGGTCGCGAGCGCGTTGAGGAAGCTGTGGTTGTGCGAAACGAAGATCAGCGTGCCGCCATAGCCTTCGAGCGCTTCGATGAGCGCCTCGGAAGAGTCGAGGTCCAGGTGGTTGGTCGGCTCGTCCATCACCAGCAGGTTGGCCGGCTTGAGCAGCAGCTTCGCCAGCGCCACGCGCGCGCGTTCACCGCCCGAGAGCACGCCAATCTTCTTGTCGACGTCGTCGCCCGTGAAGAGGAAGGCACCCAGGGTCGCCCGCACACTGCTCTGCGGCTTGTCGGGCACCAGCGCCATCATCTCTTCGATGATGGTCGACTGCTTATCCAGGGTCTCGCCGTGGTGCTGCGCGTAGTAGCCGAGCACGACGCCGTGCCCCATCGTGACGCTGCCTTCGTCGGCCACGAGCTCGCCGGCGAGGATCTTGAGCAGCGTCGTCTTGCCGGCGCCATTGACGCCGACGACGGCGACGCGTTCACCGCGCAGCAGCGTCGCGTCGAGCTTGTCGTAGATGACGTTCTCGCCGAACGCCTTGCGGATGCCTTTGAAGGTGACGACCTCGCGGCCCGAGCGCGCGACTTCGGGGAAGCGGAAGCCGACCGTCTTCCGTTCTTCGTTCACCTTCACCGTTTCCTGCTTCTCGAGCAGCTTGATCCGGCTCTGGACCTGGCGCGCCTTGCTGGCCTTGGCGCGGAAACGGTTGATGAACTCTTCCATCTCGGCCCGGCGGACGGACTGCCGTTCGGCCTGGGCGAGCAGCTGTTCGAACTCGAGCGCGCGCAGGCGGCGGTACTCGTCGTAGTTGCCCGACCAGGACTTGAGCCCTTCGAGCTCGAGCGAGAGGACGCGGTTGATCTGGCGGTTCAGGAAGCCGCGGTCGTGGCTGATCAGCACCAGCGCCTTGCGCGACCGTTTCAAGAACGCGTCGAACCAGGCCAGCGTCGGCAGGTCGAGGTGGTTGGTGGGCTCGTCGAGCAGCAGAAGGTCCGGATCCTGAAGCAGCAGACCGGCGAGGGCCGCGCGCATGCGCCAGCCGCCGCTGAACGTGTCGGTGGGGCGATCGAACTGGTCCTGCTTGAAGCCCAGGCCCGCGAGAATCGCTTCGGCGCGGTGACGGCCGTAGTGCTCGTCGAAGTGGTCGGCTTCTTCGTGAAGCTCGGCCAGCGTCTGCGCGAGCTCGAGCTGTTCGGCCTCTTCCTTCGCGTCGGCGAGGCTGGTCTCGGTGACCCGCAGCCGTTCTTCCAGCGTGTCGCGGCCCGGCACCGTCGAGAGCACCGAGTCGACCAGCGAGCCTTCGGGCAATGCCGACAAATCTTGCGGCAGGTAGCCCCAGCGCGCGCGGCGCCGCCACGTCAGCGTCCCTGCGTCGGGCGCCACCTGGCCGACCAGAATCTTGAGCAGCGTCGATTTGCCGGTGCCGTTGGCGCCGACGAGCCCGATGCGATCAGTGGGGCCGATGGTGAAGCCCACGCGATCGAACAAGGCCTTCTTGCCGTACGCCAGCGACAACTCTTGAACGATGAGGAGACTCACGGTGTGCGCACTGAACGGGCTCCCGTATAGTGGAAATCAATGGCTGGCGACGCGATCGAATCGGTGAATGCCGCCGACTACCTCGGAAAAACGCTCGACGGGCGCTACCGGCTGGACTCCGTGCTGGGCCAGGGCGGCATGGGGCTGGTGTTCGCGGGCGTGCAGACGTCGATGCAGCGCAGCGTGGCGGTGAAGACGCTGCACCCCCAGCTGGCGATGGCGCCGACCTTCTTCGAGCGCTTCAAGCGGGAAGCCGAGCTCGCGAGCAAGCTGCGGCACCCGAACATCATCACCATCTACGACTTCGGCCGCGCTGCCGACGGCACCTGTTACTTCGTGATGGAGCTCATCGAAGGCGAGTCCTTGCGCCAGCAGGTGAAGCGCGAGGGGCCGATGTCGCTGCGGCGGGCGACCGCGATCATCGAGCAGGCCGCGCTGGGGCTGCAGCACGCGCACAAGCAGAACGTGGTGCACCGCGACGTGAAGCCGCACAACATCATGATCAGCCAGGTCGACGGGCACGAGTACGTGAAGGTGCTCGATTTCGGCCTCGTGAAGGTGATGGAGCAGGAAGACGAAGAGCAGCTGACCTCGACGGGCCAGGTGCTGGGGACGCCGCAGTACATGCCGCCCGAGCAGGCCGGGGGTGAGGTGGTCGACCAGCGCAGTGACCTGTACTCGCTGGCGGGCGTGCTGTTCTTCATGCTGACGGGCAGCTCGCCGTTCGGGGCGAACACGGTACGAAAGGCGCTGACGGCGGCGCTGACGAAGACGGTGCCGGCGGTGGGCTCGATTCGGCAGGGCGCTCCGGTGCCTCGGAAGATGGACGAGTTTTTCCGCAAGGCGCTCGCGAGAGAGAAGGAAGACCGGTACCAGAACGTGGCCGAGCTTCTGGCCGACATGAACGCGTCGGTCGCGGGCGAGACGGAAGAGACGATGGATGCGCTGCCAATCGTGGCGGCGAGAACCGACGGCGTGAAGGACTCGGGCAGCGGCTCGCAGTCGGGCGCGGGAAAGAAGGGCAGCAAGCCGGGTGGCAGCCGCAGCTCGAAGGTAATCGTCGCGTCGAGCTTGAGCAGGCCGCTGCCGGAAAAGGTGGTGCCGCAGGATCGCCGCGAGACGGCGCCAGAGATTCCGTCGTTGAAGGCGACGAACACCCAGCCCGCGCTCGAGGTCGTGAAGCCGGCCACTTCTTCGGCTTCGAAGCTGCCGATGGTGATGGCGGCGGCCGCGGCGGCGTTGGTGATCGTGCTGGGCAGCGCCTACGTGTTCCTGGCGAAGAAGCCGGTGGTGAACATCGAGCCTCCGCCAATGGCCCAGCAGCCGAAGGTCGAGCCGCCCACCGAGCCGATGGTCGACACCCTGGTGACGGTGTCGTTGAAGACGCGCCCGGCGGGCGCTTCGGTGATCGAAGGCGGCACCGTGCTGGGGAAGACGCCGCTGGAAAGGAAGTGGACGATCGATGAAGAGCACGCGCTGACCTTCGAGCTGGCGGGCTTTTCGACCGTGAAACGGACGTTCAAGATCTCGCAGAACGAAGGCTTCGAAATCGAGCTCCCGGCGCTCAAAAAGCCCGCTTCGGTGACCCCGGTCAAGAAGAAGAAAGACGACGACATCGAGGCCTTCGAATAGAGCTGACGCGTTGCGTTAACGCCTGATTCCGCGGCGTTTCGGCAGTGAAATCAGGGCATTGAATTTACCTCGGGGTGAAGCGTTGGACTGTCACCCCTGTCGGGTATGGTTTGCCCGCTTCACCACCGAGGTCGTTTATGACTGCCGCAGGAACCGCCACCGCCTTCGTAGAAAAGCCCGATGCGCCCCAGTTTGGCGACGGTCTGGCACCGGCGAGCGCGGTGTTGTTGCAGGCGCGCATCAAGGACTTGAAGCTGCACCTGTCGGGCACGCCGTTGGAACGCTACATCCAGCAGCTGTACACGGAGCTCGACTCGAAGGGCCTCTCGATTCGCCCGGAGTGCTACCTGTCGGACCAGTGGGGCTGCCCGTCGGGAGTGCCGGTGATTGGAGTTCCCTTCTACCTGGCCGACCCGAACCTTCATTCGATCGAAGAGGCGTTGGGCGGTGGGCTCGAAAGTGAGCGCGACATCATGATGTACCTGCGCCACGAGGCCGGGCACGCCTTCAACTACGCGTTCAAGCTGTACGAAACCGAAGAGTGGAAGAAGATCTTCGGCGACTACGACAAGCCGTACCGCGACGACTTCAAGCCGATGCCGTTCTCACGCAAGTACGTGGTCCACATCTCGGGCTGGTACGCGCAGAAGCACCCCGACGAAGACTTCGCCGAGACGTTCGCCGTTTGGCTCACGCCCGACAGCAACTGGGAACAGCGGTAC
>JAYUXE010001188.1:0-6773 GCA_043753165.1 Archangiaceae bacterium
GGCGGCGGCAGCGTGCGTTTCGGAGCGGCCGGCTCGGGTGAGTCGGCGCTGGTCACTTCAGTCGGCGTGGCAGCTCCGGGCACCCACAGCTGCTGGCCGATTTTGAGCTCTTTGGGATCTTCGATGCCGTTGGCGGCCATCAGCTCTTCGACGGTGAGGCCGTAGGCTTTCGCGATTCGGTACAGCGTCTGGCCGGCCTCGACGGTGTGCTTCGTCGTGACGAGGTCGGGCTCGTGGTGCGTGTCGAGGTTCCCCGCGATCGTCGCGGGCGCAGTGGTCACGCACCCGGTCAACGCGAGCCCGAGCACGAGCCAGCGATGCATCAGACCTGCGGAAACCCGTCGAGCTTCCACTGCGCGAGCGGCTCGAGAAACGTCGCGTCGGTCAGGTTCAGCATCAGCGGGGTCACCGAGATCTGCTTGTTCTCGTGCACCACGGTGCAGTCGGTGCCGGGCACGCTGACGTGCTCGTAGCCGGTTCCGCCAATCCAGTAGTACTTGCGGCCGCGGGGATCTTCCTTCTCGATGACGCCGCCCATGTACGTGTGCCGGCCCAGGCGCGTGATCGCGAAGCCGGGCACCGGCGCCGGAGGAACGTTCACGTTGAGCAGCATCTGTTTCGGCAGCGGGTGCGCCAGCGCAGCTTTGACGAGCGCGTGGGCGAAGACGGCGGCGTGGCTGAACTCGAAAACGCGGCGGGTCGCGAGGCTGAACGCGATCGACGGAATGCCGAGCAGCGAGCCTTCCATCGCGGCGGCGACGGTACCCGAGTAAATGACGTCTTCGGCGAGGTTCGCCCCGCGGTTGATGCCCGAGAGCACCAGCGTCGGCCCCGCGTCTTTCATCAGGTGGTGAAACGCGAGGTAGACGCAGTCGGCCGGGGTGCCGTCGATGCCGAACCAGCGTTCGGCGTGCTGGCGAATGCGAAGGGGCCGGTGCAACGAAAGGGAATGCGATGACGCGCTCTGTTCGGTTTCCGGCGCGACGACCCAGACTTCGGCCAATGGGGTGACGGCCTCGACCAGCGCCTTGAGGCCCGCCGAGTAGATGCCGTCGTCGTTGCTGACGAGGATGCGAACGGTCACTTCCGGCTCGCAGACTTGATGGCCGACTTGCCGGCGTAGCGCGCGCTGTCGCCGAGCTCTTCTTCGATGCGCAGCAGCTGGTTGTACTTGGCGACGCGATCGCTGCGGGACGCCGAGCCGGTTTTGATGAGCCCACAGTCGAGCGCGACGGCAAGGTCGGCGATGGTGGTGTCTTCCGTCTCGCCCGAACGGTGGCTCATCACCGAGGTGTAGCCGGCCTTGTGGGCCATGCGCACCGCGTCGAAGGTCTCGGACAGTGAGCCGATCTGGTTCACCTTCACGAGGATGGAGTTGGCGATGCCTTCTTCGATGCCGCGGGCAAGGCGTTCGACGTTGGTGACGAAGAGATCGTCGCCGACCAGCTGCAGGCGTTTGCCCATCGCTTCGGTGTGCGCCTTCCAGCCGGCCCAGTCGTCTTCGGCGAAGCCGTCTTCGATCGAGACGATCGGGTACTTCTTGCACCAGCCTTCGTAGTAGCCGAGCAACGCCGCCGAATCGAACTGCTTGCCTTCACCTTTGAGCGTGTACTTCTTCGTCTTCTTGTCGAAGAACTCGCTGGCGGCGACGTCGAGGCAGAGCGCGATTTCGTTGCCGGCCTCGAAGCCCGCAGCGTCGATGGCTTCCATGATGAGCTTCAGCGCTTCTTCGTTCGCGGGCAGATCGGGCGCGTAGCCGCCTTCGTCGCCGACGCCGGTCGCGAGCTTCCTGGCCTTCAAGATTTTCTTGAGCGCATGGAAGACCTCGGCGCCCCAGCGCACGCCTTCGGCGAACGTCTCGGCGCCCCAGGGCAGGACCATGAATTCCTGGACGTCGACCCGGGTGTCGGCGTGCGAGCCGCCGTTCAAGATGTTCATCATCGGCACGGGCAGCGTGCGGGCCGAGACGCCGCCGACCCAGCGGTACAGCGGCAGGCCCTTGCTGTTGGCGGCAGCGCGGGCGTTCGCCAGCGAGACCGCGAGAATGGCGTTGGCGCCGAGCTTCGACTTCATCGGCGTGCCATCGAGCTCGAGCATGCGCGCGTCGACGGCGGCCTGGTCGAGCGGGTTCATGCCTTTGACGACGGCGCCCAGCAGTTCCTTGATGTTCTTCACCGCCTTCTTCACGCCTTTGCCGCCGTACCGCTTCTTGTCGCCGTCGCGCAGCTCGAGGGCTTCGTGCTCGCCGGTGGAAGCGCCGCTGGGTACGGCGGCGCGGCCGAGGGTGCCGTCGTTGAGGGTGATTTCGGCCTCGACCGTCGGGTTGCCACGGGAATCCAGAACTTCACGGGCTGTCACATGCGCGATCGAGAGAGCAGTCATTGCGACTTTGTAGCGCTACAGTCCATAGGCGTGAAGCTGGGAATCGTGCTGTCCGATTTGCACCTGGGTACCGGCCACCGAAAGGGCCAGGTGAACATCTACGACGACTTTCGCGAGGACGAACGGTTCGCGCAGCTGCTCGCGCGGTTCTCGACCGGGAAGCACGCCGATGACGAAGTGCACCTGGTCTTCAACGGCGACATCTTCGACCTGCTGAAGGTGCCGGTGAACGGGCAGTTTCCGGAAGAGATCACCGAACGCCTGTCGCTGATGAAGCTCGAGCAGTGCATCAAGGGCCACCCGGTGTTCATGAAGGCGATGAGCCACTTCCTGAAGTCGGGGAAGAACCGCATCACGTACCAGCCGGGCAACCACGACATGGAGATGTTCTTTCCCGGCGTGCAGCGGCTCTTCTGTCGCGCGGTGACGGGGCACGACACGCACCCGCGGGTGCAGTTCGTGCCGGAAGAGCCGTTTCTGCAGCTGGAAGATGGCGTGCAGATTCACCACGGGCACCAGTTCGAAGCGATTCACGCGTTCGACTTCAAGAAGCTGCTGCTGGCGCGGGGCAAGCGCGAGCCGATCTTGAATCTGCCGTGGGGCAGCCTCTTCATCCTTCACGTGGTGAACAAGCTGGTGGCCGAACGGCCGTACCTCGACAAGGTGATGCCGTTCTGGCCGCTGTTCGCGGGCGGGATGATCTTCGACACGCGCTTCACCGTGAAGATGGTGGCCGAGTGCGCGGTGGCGTTCGGGCGCGCGCGGCTGAACCCGAAGTGGTGGTCGAAGCGGCCGTTCGAAAAGGTGTCGAAGTTCCTGAACAACGACGTCGGCTTCTTCGAGCATCTCGATCGTTTCGCCCACAAGTTGATCGTGAAGCACGACCTGAATGCGGTGTTCATGGGGCACACGCACCTCGAGATGGTGCGCACGTGGCCGCGCGACAAGGTCTACGTGAACACCGGCACGTGGATGCCGATGGTGAGCCTGAAGCTGTCGAACCTGGGGCAGAGCACCGCGCTGCACTACGGGCTCATCGAATGGCGCGACGACGGCCCACCGCGATCCGGCTTGATGCGGTGGAACGGGCAGCGCCCCGAGACGGAAGAAGTGATCGCTTGAGTTACTGAATCGACTTTTCGTACAGCTCTTTGACGAGCGCGGGGTCGACGAAGGGGTTGCGTGCGTTGCGGCCGGTGAAGGCAGCTTCGGTCTGCGGGCGCCAGAGGAAGTCGGGGCTCGAGCTGCCTTCTGCGAAGCCGCTGTTGACGACCTTGCCGTTCTTCTCTTCGAGCCAGTAGCGGTAGTTCTCGCTGCCGCCGCCACCGCCCAGCTGCACTTCGCGCTCGACGAAGGTGATGTTGCCGTCGCCTGCGGGGCCGTTGAAGCCGCCTTCGAGGTTCGCGGAATCTGCCCAGCTCGGCTTGAGGCCGTTTTTGTACGAGACGTCGTCGGCTTTGTAGAAGTTGTAGTTCCAGACGTGCTCGCCGCTGTCCTTGTCCATCACGGCGGGGCGGCCGGACTTGAGCCACTCGGCGATGGTGGTGTGGAAGAGCGCGGCGTCGTCCTTGCGGTCTTCCCGGGCGATGCTGCTCAGCTCGGCGGCCTTGTAGGTCTTCTCGGTGCCGTCCATGAGGGTGACTTTCACTTCGTCGGGGATCTTGCCGGCGATCTGCAGGTCGCCCTGGTGGCGGCTGCCGGCGCCGTCGAACTTCACTTCACCCTGAATTATCCCGCGCACCTGCTGGCCGTTGCGAAGGGTGATGGTGTCGGCCTGCGCGTCATAGCGGTTGCCGATGAAGTCGCTGCCACCGCCCTGGCTGTCGGCGAGCACGGTGAGCAGACCCTTGATGTCCTGCGCGGTGAAGGTGACGCCGTTGAGGGTGACGTCTTTCTTGGGCTCGGCGAAGAGAATGCCCGCGCGGGCGACCTTGTCGCAGCTGCCCCACCAGCCGACCGAGAGGCTGCCATCGGTCTTCCCGTCTTTGCCGAACTGGCCGCGGGAATCGACGAAGTCCCACTTGACGTCTTTGTCGATCTTCCCGTTGTTGTTGAAGTCGACACCGGTGGTGGTCTCGGCGTCGGTTTCGCTCAAGTACGAGCTGGGGACGTAGTGGCCGGACTCTTTGCCGACGAGCCAGTTGAGGTTGGGCTTGAGCTCGAAGCCGCGTGCGCCGGTGGTCTTCCCCTGGGCCTTCAAGACCGAGTCGAGCTTGTCGAGCGCGCCGTCTTTTGCCCAGAGGTTGCTGGAGGCGCTGCCGACGTCGTCGCCGTTGCCGGCCATGGGCCAATAGGTGGTGGTCCAGGGCTCACGGGTCGCCTGGTAGGTCGCCTTCTCGGGGCCGACGGGCACGACGGGCGGTGGCGGCAGCGGCTGGGTGCCGAACAAGCGGCTGAACTCGGCCTTCGCGGCGACGGTGAACTTGCTGCCGTGCGTGTTGAGAATCGTCTGCAGCTCGGCCTTTTCCGTCGCGTCGATGCTGCCGCCGTCGTTCGCGGCGGTGAACAGCTTGCGAACCTCGCCGCGGTTGATCGAGTTGTTGCTGGTGGCGGTCGTCAGTGCGCGGCGGATGGAATCGATGCTCATGGTCAGGCCCTCTTGGTGCGCTTTTGCCCACATTGTCGCACTGGACGGAGAATAGTTTCGCCTGAGGGGCGGTATTTGTTCAAACCTTTGAAACCATGGCACCTCCTCCGCGCCCGCCGCCGAAGAAGAAGAAGAAGGGCCCGCCCGAGGCAACGGAAGAGATGTTGGACGCGCGGGCCCGTGGCGCGCTGCTCGGGTTCGCAGTGGGCGATGCGCTGGGCACGACGTGGGAAGGGCGGAAGTTCAGCGCCGAGATGTTTCCGAAATTGAACGACGGGCCGCAGACGGAAATGAAGGGCGGCGGGCCGTGGCAGGTGAAGCGCGGGCAGGTGACGGAAGACACGCAGCTGGCGACGTGCGTGGCGATCTCGCTGAAGAATCTGCGGCAGTACGACGTGCTCGAAACGGCGAAGGAATATGGCAGGTGGCTCGAGCATGCGTTCGACTGCCCGCCGTCGCTGCGAGCCGCGCTCGAGCTGGTGAAAGACGGACGTCACCCCGAGTTCACCGGCAAGCGGGTGTGGCTCGAGGGCAACCAGAAGTTGCGCGACAACGGTGCGCTGATGCGGTGCGTACCGCTGGCCGTCTTCTTCCGGTGGGATCAGGCGGGGCGGATTATGGCGACGCTGCAGGACGCGCAGATCTCGCACTTCTCGCCGGTGTGCCAGCTGGCGAACATCATCGTGAACGGCATCATCGCGGCGGCGATCACGACGCCGGCCGAGAAGCTCGACAAGGTGAACGCGCTGAAGGCGATCGAGGCCGAGCTGTCGATTGGCGCGTCGCAGCTGGGGCGAATGATTCCCGACTGGGTGCTGCAGGTAAAAGACGCGTCCGACTGGCTGCGCGAGGACCTCAAGGCGTCGCAGGCCGATGACCCGATGCTCTACGGGCCCGAGCTGCACCTGCTGAACTATGACAACTGGGTGCGGGTGACGCTGCGGCTGGCGCTGTGGGAACTGTGGCACGCTCCGACGTTCGAGGCCGCGCTGATCGATGTGATCAACCGCGGAGGCGATGCCGACACGAACGCGGCGGTGACGGGCGCCATCTTCGGTGCGATTCACGGCGCCGACGCCATTCCGGGCCGGTGGTCGCAAGACGTGCTCGAGGTGAGCGGGCCCGGCCCCCTGTTCAACAAGTACCACCCGCGCGAGCTGCTCACGCTGGCGCAGAACCTTCCCCAACGGCCGCCGAAACCGGCACCGACCGCTGCGAAGAAGTAGGAGCGGGTGGCCCAGGATTACGGCCGCTTGAGGCGAACCGTCTTGCGGGCCGAAGCAGATTCCGGGGCGGGCGACGATGGCGCCAATCGCTCCAGCGTCGGCGGCGTGGGCGAAGCGAACGGTGTCCGTGCACGTGTTGCCGGTGAAGAGGACGACGCGGCCCTGCACGGCAGCGGCGTTCGCCAATGGACTGCAGCCGGTGTTCCCGCCACCGGGGTCGACGGCCTCGACGAGGTCGCCCGTCACCGTCCAGCCCGGCGTGCCGGCGAGAGGATACGTCGTGAACGCCGCGACGGCGCCCGCGATCGCGGCGGGCGTGTTGATGACGATGCGTTCGGCAGCGTGCCCGTCGAAGAGAAACAGGCACATGCGGGGCCCTACACCGGGGCCCACGTGAAGAGGTGACGGCGCGCTGCCTGTTCGGCGGTGAGGCCGCGGAAGGACGTGGCAGCGGGCGGCGCCCAGAGAATGTCTGGCACCCCGCGGCGGCCATCGAAGTCCGACACATGCGCAGATTCGAGCAGCGCGCGGGCGGCGAGAGAGAGGCCGTCACCGGGTTGGTAGACGACGCGCGAAGA
>JAYUXE010001189.1:0-2864 GCA_043753165.1 Archangiaceae bacterium
GCCACGCCCAGGCCCCCGGCCGAGAAGTCGAGCAACGCCGACTCGTCCGGGTGCGGCGCCAGCGTGTCAGGCGTGCTCGAGCTCACTGCCGCCCGAGCATCGCACGGGCCGCCTCCACTGCCGGACAGGCAGAAGAGGCCCGTCGACCTGGTCCTCCAGCGGGACAGTGTGTCCGCAAATGGCCCATTGCTGCCCTGCGGCCGCGGGCTTACCTCAGCGACGGTCGTTCAACACACACGGAGCTACCCACATGACGAAGCTCGTAACCGCACTCCTCGCGCTGTCTCTCCCCGCCGCAGCCAGCACGTGGAAGGCCGAAGCCGCCCACGCCACCGCAGGCTTTTCGGCCAAGCACATGATGGTCACCACCGTCCGTGGGACGCTGGGGCCGATCACCAGCACCCTCGAGCTCGACGAGAAGGACCTCACCAAGTCGAAGCTCGACGCGACCATCGACGCCACCAAGATCAACACCGGCATCGAGAAGCGCGACACCCACTTGAAGGGCCCTGACTTCCTCGACACCGCCAAGTTCCCGAACGTCACCTTCAAGAGCAAGAAGATCGAAAAGTCGGGCGACAAGTACAAGGTCACCGGCGATTTGACGATTCGCGACAAGACGAAGGAAGTGGTCCTCGACACGACCGTGACCCCCGAGGTCGCCAACCCGTTCACCAAGGCGGCCACCCGCGGCGTCTCGGCCACCGGAGTGATCAACCGCGAAGACTTCGGCCTCACCTGGAACGTGCCGCTCGCCGGCGACGGCGTGCTGGTCAGCAAGGAAGTGAAGATCGAGCTCGAGGTCGAGTACGTGCGTGAGGACGCGAAGCCCGCGGCCCCCGCGAAGAAGTAACAGCGGCTCGACAAGCGACCCCGGTGCCCGATTGTTGGGCGCCGGGGTTTTTCTTTGCCCGGCGTCAGCCCAGCAGGCGCACCGCTAACGAACGAAGCACGACCGGGTGCCACCACATGTCGTGCGGCACACCGGCGCCGTCTTCGTGCACTCTTCGTCCGTCACGCACTGCTTCGAGCACTGCGTCGTGCCCGCCGACGTGCAGAACCCGTCTGCGTTCACCGCGACGTCTGCGATGCACGACAGGCCCGGATCACAGTCCGAGTTCCTCGTGCAGGGCGACCCACCGTCTGACGTCGTCCCACAGCCGGACACCGCCAACATCATCACCACCAGGAGCGCTCTCATGCCGTCTTTGCCTTCATCGCGCCGCCACCCGCGCGCTCTTTGGCTGCTTGCCGTTCATCGAGCCAGATCGTCATCGGGCTCGCGATGTACACCGACGAATACGTGCCGACGATGATGCCGATCAGCATCGCCGCCGCAAAGTCGAAGATCTCGCCGACGCCGAAGATCAGCAGGCCCACCAGCGACAGCGCCGTCACTCCCGAGGTGAGGATCGTGCGCGACAGCGTGTCATTCACCGCGATGTTGATGATCTCTGGCAGCGGCTTGCCTTTGTACCGGGCCATCTCTTCGCGGATCCGGTCGTAGATCACGATCGTGTCGTTGATCGAGTACCCGAGGATCGTCAGCAGCACCGCGATCGAGGTCAAGTTGAACTCACGCCGGCTGACCAGGTAGTAGCCAGCCACCATGATGATGTCGTGCACCATCGCCATCAGCGCGCCGGGGCCGAACTTCAGGTCGAACCGGAAGGCGACGTAGATAAGGATCGCGACCATCGCGTAGATGAGCGCCATGATCCCCTTGTTCCGCAGCTGCTTGCCGACCGCAGGGCCGACGTAGTCGACGCGCCGCACCTCGTACTCTTTCTTCTCGAGCCCGGCCGTCAGCGCGCTGCGCACCTTGTCGGCCATGCCTGCCGACACCACCTGGTAGTCGAACTGATCGTTCTCTTTGCCCAGGGAACGAACGTCTTTGACCCCGGTGCCGCTCGCCTCGATCGCCGCCTTGATTTTCGCAGGCTCGAGCTCGGTCTTCGAACGGAAGTTGAGGAAGCCGTTGTCGAGGTCCGGCTTGCGGAACTCGGTGATCTCCCCAAGGCCGCGAATCGCCGCCTCGGCCCCCGTCGCGCCTTCGGAAGTCAGCTGGGTGACGCCGCCCATGCGCAGCAGAAAGGAATTCTCGCTCGCAGAGCCGATGCCCTGCACCTGCGGCTCGGGCAGCCCGCCCTTGTGCGCCGCTTCGCGCACTTCGCCAGCGCTGATCGAGTACGGAAACTTCACCTCGACCAGCGTGCCGCCCGCGAAGTCGACGCCGAAGTTGAACCCGAAGATCGCGATGCCGACGATGATCCCGATGTTCAACACCGACGAGAAAAAGAGCGCGATCCGGCGCTTGCCGATGAAGTCGATGTTCGTCTTGTGATTGATGATTTGCATGGCGCGCTTCCTTTAGACCGATACCGACGTCGCGTTGCGGCCGTGCACGAGGAACGTCGTGATCGTCCGGGTCACCACGATCGACGTGAAGAGCGAGGCGATGATCCCGATGATCAGCGCAGTGGCGAAGCCCTGTACCGGCCCCGTGCCCGTAAAGGCGAGAATGAAGCCCGCGATCAGCGTCGTCACGTGGGCATCGAAGATGGTCCAGAACGCGCGGTCGTAGCCTTGATCCACCGCCGCCCGTGCCGACTTGCCGTTGCGGAGCTCTTCGCGCACGCGCTCGTTGATCAGCACGTTGGCGTCGACCGCGATTCCCAGCGTGAGCACGAAGCCCGCGATGCCAGGCAGCGTCAGCGTCGCGCCGAACAGCGCCAGCCCCGCGAGGATCAGCGCCCCGTTGAGGATCAGCGCCACGTCGGCCACCAGGCCCGAGCCCTTGTAATAGATGGCCATGAAGATCACGACCAGCAGCAGCCCGACGACCGCCGCCAGCGCGCCCTTCC
>JAYUXE010001190.1:0-14588 GCA_043753165.1 Archangiaceae bacterium
TAGTTCACCGGGTCGCCCTTATCGACGGCCATCTGCGCCAGGCCCATGAAGCGGCGAATCTCGGCGGCGTTGCGGCGAAGGCCGAAGCCCGTGGCCAGCGCGATCAGATCCTCGCCCTTCTTGTGCGGCCTTGCCTGGAAGGTGGCGTCGTAGCCGAACGTTCCGATGTCCACCGAAGGCATCGCCGCATCGGGAACCCGGCAGCCCTGCAGCAGTTGCGAAGGCAGCGGGCCGCTGAAGATCCGGAACCGCAGCGGGTCGCCTTCGTCCGACGACACCGCGACGCGAAGCAGGCCGCCGGCCATCACCCGGCCGCACCGGTACTCGCCCGACTTCAGGTTGGTGACGACCGCCGTGTCGCCCTCGTTGGGAATCAGCCCCAGCGGAGCGACCATCACCTTGCCGAGCTTGTTCATGTTCGGCACGTACTCCCAGAGGTCCAGCTTGCCCTGGTCGTTCTTCAACGTGATCAGCAGCGGCCCCATCATTCGCAGGTTCACCGCTTCGCCGACGCCGCCCTGAATGCTGCGAACGCCGATGTCGGCGAGGCCGGCGCCGCCAGAGACGGGAATCGCGACGTCGAAGGCCGGCTCGAGGCCGCCCATCATCACGCTCATGATTCCGCCCAGCGAGCCACCGCTGATGTTCAGGCTCGCCGTGCCGCCCACGTCGACCACGCCGTCGCCGTCGAAGTCTCCCGCGAGGTCTTCCTTGCCATCTTTGTTCGCGTCGTACTTCCAGCGCTGCACGCCGTCGAAGTTCCGCAAGATGCGAACCAGCTGCATGTAGTCGACGGCCGTCTGACGAACGACGTCGCGCGTGTGGAAGATGAGGCTCGTCCAGAAGTCGGCGCCCGAATCGACGACGCCGTCGCCGTCTTGATCAGTCGCGCGGTGGTTCTCGACCAGCGCGTTGAAGAACGGCTCGAGCCCCGGCGGCTTGAACAGCCCGCGCACGACTTCTTTTTCGACCGTCGGCAGCCCCACGCCGTGGCTCACGTTCTCCATCCCGATGCTCGCGAGGCCGTGGCGCGCGAAGAAGCCGCCGTAAAACAACGGGTCGAGCTTCGTGCCCGTGTAGCCGTGGCCGAGGATCACCAGCGGCGCGGCGCCCTTTCGATTTTTGGGCACCGTCAGCCACACCGTGACTTTTTCAGAGCGCGTGAACGCTTCGCCCGTGACTGGGTCGAGCTTCCAGGTCTGCTTCTCCAGCGGCAGCACCGTGTTGGCGTTGTTCTCGGGTTTCTCTTTCGAAGGACACTCGGCGTCCTGGCCCGTGGGGGTCGCACAGCGCGGGAACAGCTGCGGCGAGTCGAAGGTGAACACGACGTGGAAGTCGATGAACTTGTGCGCGTTGATTGCTTCCTGATCGGCCGCCGACAGCTTGCCGCCGTTCTGCGCCGAGATCAGATCCTTCGCCGTCTTCCAGAAGTAGTCGCCCGGCACGATCTTCACGTTCACCGATGCGTTGGTCGACGTGCGCAGCGTGAGCAGGTTCGCGATGGTGCCCGGGAATTCCTGCGCGAGTCGCTGCATCACGCCCTTGCCGTACAGGCCATCGCGCACCACCTGGAAGTCGCGGTTGATGCTCTGCGTGGTGAACGGCCAGGTGAACGCGATGTCGTCGAGGCCGAGGTTGAGCGGGCCGAGGCACTGCTGCAGCGGCTCGAGCTGCTTCGTCTGCGCGGTGTGGTTGATGTACTCGAAGGGTGAACGCACCGGCCGGCCGTCCTCGTCGAGCAGGCGCCGCGTGATCACCGCCGCGTACGTGGTGTTCTCACGCATCGGCATCACCGGCTTCATGATCAGCGTGTTCGTCTCGCGCTCGTAGAACGTCATCACGTCGAATGGGTTCGAGTCGGGGTGGCGGAAGTTCGGGTGGTCGAGCACGCCGTCCATGTCCAGGTCTTCACCCAGGTCGAGCACGCCGTTGCCGTTGCGGTCTTCCTCGAACTCTTCGAACACCAGCTGCTGCGCCGTGTTGTGCACGTCGTTGGGGAAGTAGTCGCGGCGCTCGAGCGTGACGGGGAAGTTGCCTTCGCCCATGTCCAGGGGCACCGGCTTGCAGAAGTCGGGCGAGTCCGGGGTGATGTCGATGACGAGCACCGCGTCGTCCTGCGGGTAGTAGTCGTCGCCAACGTGGCGCTTGTAGATCTGCTCGACGTCCAGCGGCTTGTCGAAGCCGACCGTGATCGCGCCATACGTGCTCCAGCCGTCGAGCGCGTCGATGTCGCTGCGGGTCGTCTTTTCCCAGTTCGTCGCGGCCATCAGGCTGGCGTTGACGCGGCGCTTCGTCGGCGACGTCAGGTCGAGCCGCGTCGCGAGATCGTTGGGCAGCGGAATCTCGGGCAGCGGCCGATGAAACATGTCGAACCGGACCATCGAGCCCGTGCCTTCGGGCGTGGCCCTCAGACCCTTACCTTCGGGCGAGGTGCAACCCACTGCCACCATCGCCACGGCCACCAGCGAGATCCGCTTCATGTCGTCTCCGTTCTTCCGCAAAACAAACCCGCCCGACTCAAATCAAAGACTCGCCGACAAGCGCAACCGGGCGACCCCGACCGGGCCCATCACCCCACCCGCGCGCGTCTTGAACGCCTCACCCGGTGCCAGCAGCCCGCCTTCGAACGTGAGGCCGATGGTGAGCATGTCGATCGGCTTCCAGCGAACCTGCGCGCCGATGTCGAGCTCGGTACCGAGGTACGCCCCAGGGCTGGCCCCGAGATAGTTGACCGCCGTGCCACCGCCGATGCGGCTGTTGAACGGATCCGTCAAGCGCGCGGTGCTGAACGCGAACAGCGGCCCGCCGTAGACATCGAACCACTCGCGAATGCCGTAGCGCACGCGGGGAAACAGGTACCAGGCCGAGGTCACCGCGCCGCCCGTCGGAGCGAGCTCCACGCCCTCGGGCGGCTTCCCCAGCAGGTTCGGGTCGGCCGCGCGGAACGAGGATCTCGCCGACTGCCAGCCGAGCGCTTCGTCGAACAACACCAGGCCGACCTTGTAGTCGCGGTCGAAGCGGAAGTTCTCGAGGTTCGCGTCGCCCGGGTTCTGGTCGCCCGAAGCAAAGCCCCAGTCGAGGTAAACCTGCGCGCGGCCGTAACGGTAGGAAATCTTCGCCGCCGCGCCGACCTGCTTCACGGTGAGCACCGGCGCGTTGTCGTTGCGGCCCTGCGTCGTCGTGCCGGTGATACCCGCGACTTCGACGCCCACCGTCAGCGCCCGGTACTCTGTCTTCAAGAACTGCCACTTGCCCGCGAAGTCCAACACCACCACGTCGGTCGCGCGCGCGTTGTCCGTCACGTTGCGGGCGCGCTGGTGGCGGTAGACGACGTAGACGCCTGCGTTGCGATCGGCATCCGCGTTCACGCGCAGCGCGAATACGCCCTGAAAGGCTTCGTCGCCCCGGCTCAGATCCGCCGTGCCGTCGCGCACGATCAGGTCGGCGGCGAGCACGGGCTCGATCGCGCGGAACTTCCCGCCCAGGTTGAACAGCGGGCGGCCGGCGATCATCGCGCGGTAGGTGAGGCTGCCAAAGTGCTGCTGGCCGAAGTCGCCCGGTGCTGCGTCCTGCGCGCCACCGTTGGCGAGAATTCCCAGGCCCCAGTGCGACAGCTGCTGCCCGACGCGGAACACGCCCGACTTCCATTTGTACTCGACGTACAGCTGGCGCAATTCCAGCGGGGTGAAGGCGGGGTGCGGCGTGCGCGAGGCAAAGGCGTTGTCGCGCGGCAGGCCGATCAGGGCCCCCGTCGCAGCGTCGGCTTCGGCGGCAAAGCCAAATCCGCGGAAGTGCACTTCGGGGTTCACGCGCAGCCGCGTCTCGAGCGGGTTGTTGATGACGGTGGTGCCTGTCTCGTCGCCGGGAAACGTCGAGGTCGCCTGGTACGAAACGCGAACCTGGGCGCCGATGCGGCCGGTGACGTCGTCGTTGATGAGCAGCGTACCCGCGTCCGACGGAGGCATCAGCACTTCGGCGGTGACGGGAATTCCCGCGTCGTCACCGACCCAGAGGCCGCCGTCGTTGATTCCGAGATCGCGAACGAGCTCGGCCGGATCATCGGCGCCGCCCGGGTTCGACACCCGCGCCGCGACCTGCGGCCCGCCATCGACTTCCTGCGCGAAGGCGGCGCTTCCCACGGACAGCAGCAACACCCACGACAAACGCAAAGCCTGCATCGCGGTTGTTTCCCCTGTGAAATCGAAGGCGCGCTTCGAAAAGAAGCGCGGCGGATAGCATGCTTGACGGAAGCTTCGCCACTCCCATAAGAGGCCGCGGCAGCAGCACCGGCGTTGGCTATTCCAGCCGAACCGGCTTCCCGCTCCCGGGCACGTGGCCCGAGGGCATTTCCCATGGGGAGAAAAACAATATGGCAGAAGCAGCAGCAGCAACTCCGGGCAAGAAAATGCTCCGCGAGTACGAGACGGTCTTTCTCATCAAGCCAGACGTCACCGACGACAACGTCGACAAGCTCAAAGAGCGTGTCCGCGGAATCGTGAACCGGGACGGCGGCAAGCTCATTCGCTTCACGATCTGGGGCAAGAAGAAGACGATGTACCCGATCGCCAAGCAGCCGCGCGCCGTGTACGTGCACGCGAGCTACCTCGGCCCGACCTCGATGGTCGCCGAAGTCGAGCGCAACCTTCGCAACATCGACGAAGTCAGCCGCTGGATGTCGAAGCGCCTTCCGGGCGAAGTCGACGCCGAGACCCGGCCGGTGCTGGAAGACGTGAAGCTCGCGGGCGATGTCGATGACAACAAGCCGCTCGGTGGAGCCGAGCGCGATTCCTTCCGCGGCGACGAAGGTGGCTTCGACGGCGGATTCGACGATCAGGGAGACGAGTGATCCATGCGCGAGAGAACTGAAAGCAAGACGGGTGGACGTGGCGGAGCCGACAAGGGCGATCGCGGCGAAGGCAAGGACGACGAGCGCGGCGGAGGGCGGGCGTTTGGCCGCCGCAAGGTTTGCCGTTACTGCGCCGACAAGAACGCGAAGGTCGATTTCAAAGACCAGCCCGCGCTGAAGTACTTCGTCACGGAACGCGGCAAGATCATCCCCCGCCGCATCTCGGGCAACTGCGCCAAGCACCAGCGCCTCGTCGCGAAATCGATCAAGCAGGCGCGCGGCCTGGCCCTCATCCCCTACCTGGTTCTCCAGGGTTAAAGGAAAAAGCCATGAAGCTCATTCTGCGAGAAGACGTCTACAACCTGGGCAAGTCGGGCGAGCTCGTCACCGTGAAAGACGGTTACGCGCGCAACTACCTGCTGCCCCGGAACCTGGGAATGCTGGCCAGCGTCGCGAACGTGCGGCAGCTGGAACACGAGAAGCAGGTCATCGAACTGCGCCAGGTGAAGATGAAGGGCGGCGCGGTCGAACAGGCCAAGAAGCTCGAGTCGGCGACCGTGAAGATTGCCCGCAAGGTCGGCGATCAGGACAAGCTGTTCGGCTCGGTCACCGCGCTCGACATCGCCGAAGGTCTGGCGGCTGCGGGCCACAAGGTCGACCGTCGCCACATCCACATGCCTGAGCCGATTCGGGCTGTGGGCCAGTATGAAGTCGAGCTGCGTCTGCACCGCGACGTCGTCGCGAAGATCAAGGTCGACGTCGTCCCCGAAGTCGCGCCGGTCTAACCAGCCGCTTCGAAAATCAGGTATCACCCGGGCGCCTCGCTGCTTCAACGCAGTGGGGCGTTCGTCGTTTGCGGAAGGAAGGTGCGCGTGCTTCAGCCTGTGAATCGGCAGTTCGAAGATCTGGCGGCTGAACGCGCGGTGTTGGGCGCGATCGTCGGCAACAACGAGGTCTTCTCGAACGTGGCCGAAATCGTCTCGGCCGATGACTTCGCCTCACAGGGGCATTCTCAAATCTTCGCGGCGATGGTCGCGCTCGATCAGCGGCAGCAGCGCGTCGACCCACTGACGCTCGCCGAAGAGCTCAAAGAGAAGGGCCACCTGGGGACTGCGGGCGGCACGGCGTACCTGGCGCAGCTCGATCAATCGGTGCCGTTCGGCCACAACGCGGTCGAGTACGCGCAGATCATCAAAGACCGCGCAGTTCGCCGCAGCCTCGCCGCGGTGGGCCGCGAGATCCTCGACCTCGCCTCGCAGGAAACCGGCCGGGTCGAAGAGCTGCTCGACGAGTCCGAGCGCAAGGTCTTCAACATCGCCGAGAAGAAGCGCGTCGGCGACCTGATCGCGATGGGCGAGCTGATGGAGCCCGCGCTGACCCTGCTGGACAAGATGAAGGGCAGCGCCAGCGGGATCACCGGCCTGTCGACGGGGTTCGTGGATCTCGATCAGCAGCTCACTGGCCTGCACCCGGGCGAGTTGATCATCCTCGCGGCCCGCCCCGGCATCGGGAAGACGTCGCTGGCGATGAACATCGCGCTGCATGCGGCGCGCAAAGAAGGCAAAGCCGTCGGCGTCTTCTCGCTTGAAATGCCGTCGGTGCAGCTGGTCACCCGTCTGCTCGCCACGGCAGCGCGCGTCGACATGAAGAAGCTGCGCGGCGGGCGCCTGTCGCAGATCGACATGGAAAAGATCACCGAGACCGCGAACGAGCTCTTCAACTTGAAGCTCTTCATCGACGACTCGGGCGCCCTTTCCTCTTTCGATCTTCGCGCGAAGGCCCGCCGCCTCAAGGCGAAGGAGCCCGATCTGGGGCTCATCGTGATCGACTACCTGCAGCTGATGCACCAGAAGGGCAAAGTCGAAAGCCGCCAGCTCGAGGTTTCAGAAATCAGCCGCGCGCTGAAGCAGCTGGCCAAAGAGCTGATGCTGCCCGTGATCGCGCTGTCTCAGCTGAACCGCAAAGTCGAAGAACGCAAAGGCGGCAAGCCGATGTTGTCGGACCTTCGTGAGTCGGGCGCGATCGAGCAGGACGCCGACGTGGTGATGTTCATCCACCGCGATGACGAAGGCGAAGACGGTGAAGGCGGCGGCGACAACAGCTTCAAGACGACGATTCCGGTCGAGCTCATCATCGCCAAGCAGCGCAACGGCCCCATCGGCAGCGTCGACCTGTTGTTTCTCTCGGAATACACGCGCTTCGAGAGCAAGGCGCGCGGAGACTACGCGTGAAGGGAACCGCGAAAGACGAACGCCTGATTCTGGTGGTCGACGACGACGAGCACACGCGCGGGTTGTTGAAGGATCTGTGCGAGTCGACGGGCTTTCGCGTCATCACCGCCGAAGACGGCAACGCGGCGATCGATCGCATCACCGATTCGCGGCCCGACCTGGTGCTGCTGGACCTGATGATGCCCCGCCGCGACGGCTTCTCGGTATTGCGGGCGGTGCGTGAGAACGCGGCGTGGGTCGACCTGCCGATCATCCTGCTCACGGCCATGGGCGACATGGACGGAAAGATCAAAGGCATGGAGCTCGGCGCCGACGACTACGTCACCAAGCCCTTCAAGCTGGTCGAGCTGCAGACGCGCATCAACTCGGCGCTGATGGTGCGCGAGTACCGGCGGCGGTTGATGGCGGCCGAGGAAGAGCTGGCGCAGCTGCGCGCGCTGGATCCGCTGACGGGCGCGGGAACCTATTCGCAGCTGAAGGCGAGCCTCGACAGCGAGCTGGCGCGCAGCCGGCGGTACGGGCGGCCTGCGGCGGCGCTGATGCTCGGGTTCGACGACTACCAGGCGTTTCGATACGCGATGGGGCGCGACGGCTGCGACAAGTTCGTGGCCCTGGTGGCGCAGGAGATTCGGAACACGCTGCGCGGGGCTGACCGTCTGTTCCGCGTCGACAGCGACGAGTTCGTGGTGCTGCTGCCCGAGACCGACATCGCCGGGGCCAAGATCGCCGCCGACCGCATGCTGCAGCTCGTCCAGCGGTTGCAGCCCGAAGGGCGACTGGGCGTCACGGATCCGAAGATTCGATTCGGCGGCGCCGTCTTCCCGTCCGAGAAGATCCGCACGAGTGAAGATCTGCTGCGCGAGGCGAACCGCAGCTACCGGACGCTGGTCGAGAAAGGCACCGAGCACGTGTTCGCCGTCGCCGCGTAGTCGAACCGCGCCTAGTTGACGCCGCCGCTGCAGGTGCAGGTGGACGCGTTGCAGACCTGACCGGTGGGGCAGCCGCCGCAGTTCGGCAGACACACGCACGAACAGGTGTTGCTGTCGGGGGCGTAGGTCGGCCCGCAGTTCAGCGTCGACGTGTCGCAGACGCAGCCGCACACGCCGGCCCCGTTCTGGAACTTGTAGCCGACGGCGCACGACGCGGTCTGTTTGCACTCGCAGGTGCAGGCAGCGACGTTGCACGCCTGGTAGCCCGTGCAGTTGCCCGCGCAATCGGAAGTACAGACGAAGTCGCAGACGAGCTTGTTCGTGTTGCAGACCGTGTTGGGCGGCCCGTTGCCGCCACAATCTTGCGGGCATTCGCAGGTGTTCGTCTGGAAGTTGCACGCGAGGCGGCCCTGGCAGAAGTCGGGGGCGTTCGGGTCGTACTTCGAGTCCATCGAGCACGGGGCCGGGTTTCCGGCGGGGTTGGGGGTGTTGTCGATCCAGTACCTGTACGAGACGGCGCCTTCGGCGGCTCCGGTTCCCGGGCGACAGCCGCCGAAGAACGAGAGCGTGCGATTGACGCCGTCGAAGTCGAAGCCGTGCACGCGGCTGCGGGGGATGTCGTTCGGCGTCGGGCAGGTGGTGAGGCTCGAGACGGCGCTGAGCGCGACCTTCACCGACGCACCAATCGGCGGCTTCTGCATCTTGTAGCCGGCCGCGTTGATCGCCGAGTTCACGACCTGGTTGATGGTCGAGGTGATCGACGCCGCGTTGTTGATCTCACCGCGGATGCCACCCGTCGCCGTGATGACCGCCGCGTGGCGCTGCGGGTTCTGCTGGGTCTCGTTGTTACAGTTGGCGCCGACCGGGCAGATGATGCCGTGGACGACGATCTTCGCGTTCACCGGGTTGTTGTCCACACCGGCGGTGGTGCCCGTGTCGTTGAAGTACTCGGAATACACCTGCGCGTTGGTGTTGCTCTGATCGTCGGCATCGCCGAGGAGGACGACGACGACGGTCGCTCCGTCGCGGAACTTCGTCGCAGCTTCGACCGCGGTCGCCGGCGCGAGATCGTTCACGCCGCGCCGCGCAGACGCCAGAAGCTGTTCGGTGCCGCTGCCGCCCGTGTTGATCCAGCACTGGTTGCTGCCCGCGTTGGTGCACGTGGTGCCGGGGAAGCCCGAGCAGATGCCGCCCGCGCAGTTGCTGTTCTCGGTGAGCCACGCCTGGAACTGGCTGATGTTGCGCGTGAACTGCCGCAGCGTCCCCGTGTTGATGTACGAGCTGGTGACGAGGCTGATGCGCCAGTCGAGCGTCGAGCCGTTCAGGTTCGCCGCCATCGCCGTCGCCGCGCTGCCCAGGGCCGTCTGCGACGCCGCCATCGAGCAGCTGTCATCGACGACGAAGAGGAAGTCGACCTTGCCGCTGCGCGGAGTGAAGCGTTCGCACTGAATCGCGTTCGGGTCGCCGAACTGCGCGACGGCCGAGCCGCCCGCCGTGTCGCCCATGGTGAAGAGCGCGCGCTCGACGGGGTTGCCCGGCGCCGCCGCCGAAGGAGCGAGAGCGACGATCACGACCACCGCTCCATTCGTGCGATGCAGGTACTCGACCTGGACGCGGTAGTTCGCCGCGGTGACTCCGCCTGCTGCGGTCAGCGCACCGGCGCCGGCGCCGACCAGCGTCTCGGCGATCAGGTTCGCGCGTGCCTTGATGTCGGCCGCGCCGGCCATGTCGTAGAGGCCCTGCAGCGCGGGAATGCCGTCCCAGGTGGTGAACGTCTGGGTGGTAGGCGCGCTGATCGCGGCGATGTTGTTGAGCAGCGGGCGAATCGCGGCTTCGTCGTTGGTCGGGGTCGTCGAGCCGTTGCGCGCGTTCTCGCGCCACGCAACGAAGGCGACCTTGTTCGTCGGGTCGAAGCCCACCATGCCGCGGCGGTTGCCGGCCACCGTGATGGGCGTCAGTTCGGTGAAGGTCGCCGGCAGGCCCAGCTGAATGTCCGGAGCGCCCTCGCCCTTGAACGTCACCGGCCGAAGGTTCATCGCGGTGCAGACCTGGCCAGCGGGCCCGCCCCCGTCGGTGGGGTCGTTGGGGTTGAGCTCGCCCGGGTCGACCTTGCCATTCTGGTTCGTGTCTTCCGCGCCGTCGTCGATGCCGTCGCCGTCGCTGTCTCGCTTGGTCGGGTCGCTGGTGGTCGTCGGGTCCTGGTCGTAGGGCACGTTGGTGCAGTTCACGACGTCGGCGCGTTCGGTGATCGCGATGCCGCGTTCGACGCCATCGCTGATGCCGTCGCCGTCGCTGTCGAACTTCGTCGGGTCGGTTTCGGTGCCGCTGACCACGCCGTCGGCGTTCAGATCTTCGCCCTTGAAGGCGCCCTGGTTCGGGCCATCGAGCAGGCCATCGCAGTCGGTGTCCTTGCGAAGCGGGTTCGTCTCGCCCGGGTCGAAGACGCCGTTCTTGTTGCGGTCTTCGATGCCGTCTTTGATCCCGTCGCCATCGGTGTCGGGGTTGGTCGGGCTGGTCTCGCCCGGGTCGACGGTGCCGTTGCCGTTCTTGTCTTCGACGGTGTTCGGCAGGCCGTCGTTGTCGGTGTCCGGGTTGTTCATCGCCCCGCAGTCCGACGCGAGCTTCGGGTTCGTCTCGCCGGGGTCGACGACGCCATTCTTGTTCAAGTCTTCCGCGCCGTCGGAACAGGTGTCGCCGTCGGTGTCGGCCTTCAGCGGATCGGTGAGGGTGACGCTCAACTCGACGCCGTCGTTGATGAAGTCGCCGTCGGTGTCCTTCTTGCGCGGATCCGTCTCGCCGGGGTCGACGCTGCCGTTGCCGTTCTTGTCTTCGGCGCCGTCCTTCAGGCCGTCGAAGTCGGTGTCGGGGTTGTACGCATCGGTCTCGGCGGCATCGAGGCGGCCGTCTTTGTTGATGTCTTCGACGCCGTCCGAGATGCCGTCGTTGTCGGAATCGGTCTCGGTGGGCAGCGTCTTGCTCGCCGGATCTTTGTCGCCGACATAGCCGCAGTTGGCGTCGACCGAAGTGGTGCGGCCGGCCTCGACGCCGTCTTTGATTCCGTCGCCATCGGTGTCGGGGTTGCTGGGCGAGGTGCGCTTGCCGCCAGCGTAGGTGTTGCCGAACTCTTCGGCGTCGTTCAGCCCGTCGCAGTCGCTGTCTTTGAACGGGTTGTTGAGATCGTTGGGGTCGACGATCGGGCCCGCGTCGCCGCTGCCGCCGAAGCCGCCGCCTGTGTTGCCGTTTCCACCGCCACCAGTGCCGCCCGCGCCGCCGCCGCCGTCGCGGCCGCCATCGGGGTTGCTGGGGGGTTTGTCCGAGCAGTTGCAGCCCGCGAGAGCGAGCGCAGTCAGGCATGCCAGAAGGGCAGTGGTCTTCATCGTCATGGGCGTTGGTGCTCCAGCGCGGGGTTGTGCTGCTCGGCCCTTGAAAACGCTTTACGGGATTATAGGGGCACGCAGAAATTTTCGTACGAGCCGCTTCGCCGAACGGGCGGCGGTGAACAGATCCTCGCCTCGGGCGAGCGCCACCGCCATTCCTGAGCCAAAACGACAGCCGGTGCCACGGTGGTGCGATGTGCTGCGAGGTAGACGTGTGCCGCGGAGGATCACGTGGCGCGAGGGGCCGAAGACTTCGTCGGTCGCCCGGTCGCCGCCTTTCACCACCACACCCGAGTAGCCGGCGGCGAGCAGGCCGGCGGCGTCGACGCCCAGCCAGTCGAGCTCGTCGAGGTTGGGGGTGATGATCGCCCGCGTCTTCCCGAATGACAGGTAGTCGTGTGGGGTGAGCCTGCTCAGCGGGTCGCCGCGCGAGGTGCGGACGACGGGGTCGACGACCACCGGCACGTCGGTGAGCTCGGCGCGGATCACGGCCAGCGACTTTGCGTCGGGGATCATGCCGAGCTTGATCGCGTGGGCTTCACGCATGACGGCCCGCAGCTGGGCGCGGAGGACGCCGGGCGCGGTTGCGGCCGATGAGAAGTGGGAACCCTGGGCGGTGAGCGCAGTGATGACGGCGCGGGGCGAGCCTTTCGAGGCGGTGATCGCCCAGACGTCGGCGAGGACGCCGGCCCGGCCCGAGGGATCGAAGCCGGCGATCGTCAGCACGACGGGCGGGTTCGCGTTCACCGCCGCGTCTCACGCGCCCGCGCGACGAACGTTTTGTAGAGCCCGAGGTGCAGGGGGACGCTGTCGATGAGCAGCTCGGGGTGCCACTGCACGCCGACGGCAAAGCTGTAGCCGGTCGCCTCGATGCCTTCGATCACGCCATCGGGCGCCACGGCGCTGATCGCAAGCTTCGGCCCCACCGTCTTCACCGCCTGGTGGTGGGTGCTGTTGACCATCAGCTGCCCGCGGCCCAGACATTCAGCGAGCAGCGTGCCGACCTTCACGTCGACGGGATGCTGCGGCTGGTGCCGGTCGTGTGTCTGTTCGTGCGGCCGCGCATTCGGAAGCTCGCGCCCGATGTCCTGGAACAACGTGCCGCCCAGCGCGACGTTGAGCAGCTGCATGCCGCCGCAAATCCCCAGCACGGGAAGGTTCCTGGCGAGCGCGGCCTTCAACACCTCCGTCTCGAACGTCGTGCGGCCAGGCTTCGTCGCGCCCATGCCGTCGCGCGCGGTCTCGCCGTACGCCTCGGGTGGGATGTCGAAGGCCCCCCCGGTGAGCAGGACTCCCGAGACGCGGTCGAGGTACTGGTCGATCGCAAACCGATCGTCGGTGTAGGGCAGAACGAAGGGCAGCCCACCTGCGCGGAACACGGCGTCGGCGTAACCGGCCTTGAGCTCGTACTTCGGGTGCGGCGATTCGGGGGTGACCGTCGAGACGTCGGGCGTGATGCCGATGCTCGGGCGGCGCTGATGATGAGGCTTCACGAATCCAACGGTACTTCAGAATTCGAAGAACGCCGCCTGAAGTGCCCGGGCGCGTTCGGTGAGATCGTCTGCGGCGAGCAGGCCAGACGCGACGGCGGCGCAGTGGGCCCCGGCGCGCGCGACGGAACCGATGTTCTCCAGACCGATTCCGGCGATCGCCACGATGGGCAGCGGGCTGTCGGCCGCGATGGCCCTCAAGCCGTCGAGCCCGACCCGCGCGTGCGGCACGGATTTCGTCGAGGTGGAAAAGATGGGCCCGAGCCCGACGTGGTCGGCGCCTTGCGCCGCGGCGGTGCGAATCATCGACAGCGACCGGGTCGTCATTCCGATCAAGGCATCAGGCCCGAGCAGCCGCCGCGCCTCGGCGACCGGAAGATCGTCATCCCCCAGGTGCACCCCGCCCGCGCCAGACAGCATGGCGAGGTCGACCCGATCGTTGATGATCACGACTGCGGTGGACGCCTGGACCACGGCGCGGCAAAGCGCCAACGCCGCCCGGTCACCGTGGCGCTTGAGCCGAAGCTGAATCACCCCTGCCCCGCCGGCGACCACCGCTCGGGCCGCGTCGACCAGATCGAGCCCCGGACGAACCGAGTCGTCGAGCAGGGCATAGAGCCCTCGCGGAAGCTTGTTCGCCATAAGGGGTTGCTATATGTGCGCCGCTGGCTTTCACAAGGAGCACCCATGTCTGACACCATCGATCCGCGTTATTCCGACAAGCGCACGGCAGAGCGGTACATCAAGTCGGGCCACCTGGACGAGAAGGTCTGGGAAAAGCACATCAAAGGCCTGCCGGACGTTGCCGAGAAGGGCGAAGCCGTCGAAGCGAACCTCTCGGATCTCGACGAGGACTTCGAAGACGACGAGGAGTAGCCCGCAAATGACTGAGGACCCGATCAACTTCAGTGCGTTCATCCTCGGGCTGGCCTCGTCGACCCTGATTCACCTCGGAGCGGCGCCCCACCCCGACACCGGCGCCGTTTCCATCGAGCTGACCCTGGCAAAGCAGAGCTTGAGCCTGCTCGAGATGCTGCGCGCAAAGACGAAGGGGAACCTTGATGCCGAAGAAGAGAAGCTGTTTGCGAACCTGCTGACCGAGCTTCGGCTGCGGTTCGTCGACGCGACGAAGAGCAAATGACGCTGCCTGTTCGCGTCCGGCGGGTGACCCTCGCCGTGATCGCGCTGTCGGGACTCGTTGGCTCCGCCTCCGCCCAGCACATCGGGCAGGTGCTCGAGCTCGACTCGTTTCGAAACCTGACGCCGCCGATTTCGGGGTTCTGGGCCGACAACGTGTTGGCGCAGCAGGCCGCGAAGGCGAAGCACCAGGCCCACGTCAACGGGCTCGAGTCGATGCGCACGTCGCGGGCGGTGATCCTGTTCGCGTTGACAGTGGCGTGCTCGCTCGCGTTCGTGGCGTCGCTGCGAATGTTGAGGCCGTCGGGTGCCGCACGGGAAGGTGCACGGAAGCTGCTGGCGGGCACGGCGATCGCGTGCGCGATCTTCCGGACGATGGACGGCGCGCAGATGGCCGCGGTCGCGGGGCGGGCCGGCGCGGCGTGGGATCGCGTGATGAACAGCGGCGATGTGGTGGGCGGCTATCCCGAAGGGCTCGAGCAGTCGCTGTCGAGCGCGGCGCACATCGGCTTCACGATCTTGATCGCGGGCGCGTTCGTCGGCGTCGCGGCGTACTTTCGTTCGGACTCAATGCGCCA
>JAYUXE010001191.1:0-2861 GCA_043753165.1 Archangiaceae bacterium
CTGGGACCCAATCCACGCCCCCGACAGGCCCAGCACCCCGAACACGATCACCACTTTCGGGGCGAACGACAGCGTCTGTTCCTGAATCTGCGTCGTCGCCTGAAACACCGAGACCCCGAAGCCGACCACGAGGCTCATGATCACGGGCGGCCCCGAAGCGATCAGCACGAGAAACAGCGCTTCCTGCGTGATGTAGGTGATCTGTTGCATGTTTTTCCCTTCCTTAGAGGTAGCCGACCACCAGGCCCTTCGAGATCAGGTACCAACCGTCGATCATCACGAACAACAACAGCTTGAACGGCATCGAGATCGTCGTGGGTGACAACATCTGCATGCCCAGCGCGAGCAAGATGTTCGCCACCACGATGTCGATCACGATGAACGGCACGAACAACAGAAAGCCGATCTGAAAGGCTTCTTTCAATTCCGAGACCACGAACGCCGGCACCAGCACCAGGAAGTCTTTGTCCTCAATGCCCGCGCGGTCTTCCACCTTCCGCATCTTGAGCGCGAGGCTGTAGAACAATGATCTGTCTTTGGTGGTGACCTTCTTCATCAAGAACGCGCGCAGCGGTTCCTTCGCCCGGTTGGCCGCCTGGAACATCTCGTCGACGTTCTTCGGGTCGGTGAGGCCGCTGGTGTTGCGGAAGCGGTCGGCGTCCGAGACGCGGTACATTTCCTGGCCGACGGGGGCCATGATGTAGACGGTGAGGATGATCGCCAGGCCGGTGATCACCTGCGTCGGGGGAATCTGCTGGGTCCCCATCGCCGTGCGCACGATCGACAGCACGACGGAAATCTTCACGAAGCTCGTCACCATCATCAGCGCAAACGGCGCAAGGCCCAGGGCGGCCAGCGCGATCATCAACACCAGCGGCCGGTTCGAAATCGAGTCGGTGTTGATGATGCCGGGTGGCAGCTCTTCCGCTTTCGGAGTGCCCCCGACTTTTGCCAGCGCGAGCGCGGGGGTCAGCACCATCGCGACACTGAACAGCCACAGCGTCAGCCGCAGTCGCGGCGTCATACGGCTCATGAATTGTCTCCCGGCGCCGGGGGCGCTGGCACGTCTCGACGCTTGAGCAGCTTCAGCAAGAATGGGCTGACCGTCACACTGGGGGCCGGCTGCACGCGCAGCTTCTCGACCTCGGCGTTGTCGAGCTTGGCAATCAGCTGCAGCGAGCCATCGCCCCCACCGATCAGCAGGTACTCGCCCGCCGCCTTGACGACGAACATCGCCCGCTTCTGGTCCAACGGAATGCGTTCGACGACCTGCACCACGGCCTGACCGCGGGGCACCGCTGCGATTCCCATCAGCCGGCGAAGGCCGAAGTTCAGCGTCAGGTAGATCGCCGCGATCACGAAACCCAGCACCACGAAGGTGCGGATCAGCGTCCACCCGAGGTTGAGCTCTTCGGGCGCGGTCGGCACGGTCGGGTCGATCTTCTCGAGCTCGAGGTCGGGCAGCGGAACCTTGATGTCTTCCTTCGGCGCGACGGTGGGAACGTCAGGAACAGCGGCCATCACGGGCGCGGCCGGCTCTGAAACCGACGCGTCCGGCGGGGGGGCAGCGGCAAAAGCCGAAAACGTGAGGATGCAGGTGAGAACGGCTGCCGCGCGGCGCATGAATGGGCGCGAAGGTAGTCGATGCCCACCCGAAGGTCACCCGGCCAGCGAGAGCACCCGGACGCCGAGGTTTCCCTCGATTTCCACCAGCTCGCCGCGGGCGACGATCTTGCCGTTCACCGACAAATCGATGGGCTCGCCGGCCATGCGATTCAGGTCGATCACCTGGCCAATCTTCATCGAGACCACGTCTTCCGCGGTGACTGGCACCCGCGCGAGCTCGACCGAGATCTGCAGTGGAATGTCGTTGAGCAGCTCGGCGCCTTCCTGACTCTTGAGCGTGTTGTCGTCCAATGGGTTCCTTCCTGGATGTTGGAGCATCGGGTTGGTCGATTCTTCGACCTTCATTCCGAGCCCTTCGGTGGCAAGCCCTTCGGTCATCCCACCGGCTGCTTCGCCCGCGTCGTCGTCATTCGCGGCGCCGACCTGGAAATCGCCCGGGGGAATCGGCTCGGCGACCTCGGGCCCCATCGTGTACCCGGTCACCTTCGCCTTGAACCGGTTGTCCTCGAGCAGAATCTCGGCATCGGCGACGCCGACGCGCCCAGCCCCGATGCGAAGCCGCGCCGTGCCGCCTTCGCCCTTGTCGGGTCGCGCGGTGAGCTCGTCGATCAAGATGACGTCGCGCTCGCGCAGCTGCGCCAGGTCACCCCCCGAGATCGCGGTGCGGCCGATTTCGGCGCGGAGCCAGGTTTTCACGTGCGAGAGCCTGCCCACGTTCGCCTCGGCAAGCGCCGCGCGCCGCGAGTTCCGAATCGCCGAGTCAGACGGGGGATTCGCCGTCGCCAGCACCGACGCAGGGATGAACAGCCGCACGTATCCCGAATGCGCCCCGAAGACGGCCTTCAACTGGATGACCGCGAGGTGCGCTTCGTCGCCCAGCAACTGCATCGCATCATCGAAGCCGCGGCAGATGCCTTCGAGGCGAAGCCGCGGCAGCGAAGGATCGAGGCTGGGCGCCAGCGCCTTCAGCGTCTCGATGAGCACGTACCCCATCACCCCTTCTTCGATGTCCGTCAGCGGCCGCAGCGACACCGCCTCGCCGGCGCCCCCAAGCAACATGTCGATCGCCGCGTGCGCCAGCCCGACCTCGACCTCGAGGAAGCCGCGCGTCTTGTTCGGCTGCGGAGCCAGCACCGCCAGAAACGTCGGATCCCCCACGTACCGCCGCAACGCCTTCGGAGCGACCACGTGCACGTATTCCGTGTGCAGCGTCACATCCTCTTCGAACATCTCGT
>JAYUXE010001192.1:0-2851 GCA_043753165.1 Archangiaceae bacterium
AAAGACTGGAGCTCGCTGGTGGTGTTGCCCGCGCACCCCGGCGGTCAGGCGACCAACGTCGCCCGCGCGCTCGCCCAGGTGGCCGCCGTGCACAAAGACGCGCCGATCAGGCTCATCTCGGGTGAAGGCGCCGACCTGCAGAACGCGTCGCGCCTGATCATCGACATGACGACCCACGTCGCCTCAGGCGGCCTCGTCATCCTCGTGCTCGAGTCCGTCGTCAGCAACCCGGCCGGCATCCCCGTCGCCCTCGCGGCCGACGCGGCGCTGCTCTGCATTCAGCTGGGCGAAACCGACTTCGAGTCGGCCGAACGCACGGTTCAGCTGCTCGGCGAATCGCGCTTCGTCGGCGCGGTTACGCTGGATTTGAAGGCGTAGCCGAAGCCGCAGTTGTGGCCGTCGTCGTCTCCGTCGTTGCTGTTGCAGGCACCGCGACCGCGGGGTGCTTCGGGTCGCGCGGCTCTTCCGGAATTGCGTCGCCCGTCTTCCCGCCGCGCAGCGAGCCGAACGTCGTCGCGTACACCTGGGTGAACTCGGCCCCGATGAACAGCACCATCGCCGAGTAGTAGACCCAGACCAGCAACACCGCGAACGAGCCGGCCGCGCCGTAGCTCGAGGCGACACTGCTCTTGCCGATGTAGAGCCCAATCAGGAACTTGCCGATGTTGAAGAGCACCGCCGTCACGGCCGCGCCGAGCCACACGTCGCGCCACGCGATCTTCACGTCCGGCAAGATCTTGTAAATCATCGCGAACAGCACGGTGACGACCGCGAAGCTGACGAGGAAGTTCGTCGTCTGCCAGATCTGCTCGAACGCGCCCGCCTTCAGCAGCCCGCCAATGGCCGAGATGCCCGCGCTGAGCACCAGCGACGTGAGCAGCAGGAAGCCGACGCCCAGCACCATGCCGAATGACAGCATGCGCGTGCGCAGGAACGCGATGACGCCGTTGGTCTCCTTGGGCTTCACGCCCCAGATGTGGTTCAGCGCCGTCTGCAGCGCGGCAAACACGCCCGTCGCGCCAAAGATGAGAATCACGATGCCGACGATGCTCGCGATGGCTCCGCTGCCCTTCTTGTTGGCGCTCGCCATCATCTCTTCGATCACCTTTGCGCCCGACTCACCCACCAGCCCTTCGATCTGGTTGTGGATTTCTCCGCGCGCGGCTTCGTCTCCGAAGATGAGGCCCGCAAACGCGACGGCGATGATCAGCGTCGGGGCGATCGAGAAGATCGTGTAGTAGGCGAGGCTCGCCGCGTGGGTGGGCACGTCGTCGTCAATCCACTCGTTCACCGTCTTCTTCACCACCAACCACAAGTCCTTCGCAGCGCTGGAAACCATGGTTTCGCGCTGTTCACGGGCCGTGCCGGTTCGCATCCGGGTGGAATTGCCGGGCCGACAGGTGGGTGAAAATGGCCCACTGGGCACAAACGCCACACCGCCCCGGCGCCTTAACAGTTCTTCAGCCCCATCCCCACGGACCCTTCACAGAGGGTTCCTAGGTTGTCTTCAACGCGGCGGGCATCAACTCGGTGCCGGCGAAGCAGTTGGAGGCAGACATGTTCGGCTTTCTCATCGGTACGCTTTCTCTCATCGGGCTGATCAAGGTGGTTCGCGGCGGGCGCGGGCATCACGGCAGCCCCCGTCGTTGGATGATGCGCCGCCTCTTCGAGCGCCTCGACACCACGCCCGGCCAGGAAAAAGTCATTCTCGAGGCGTTCGACCAGGTCGAGCACAATGGCCGCGCTGCGCGAGACGCCTTCTTCAGCGGCCGCGCCGACATCGGCCGCGCGATGCGCTCGGAACACTTCGACACCGCGGCGGTGAACGAGACGTTCGAGAAGCAGCAGGCCGCGGTCGACGCGTTCAAGAAGACCGTGCTCGAGAACATGCAGAAGATTCACGAGGCCCTCACCCCCGAGCAGCGCCAGGCGGCCGGTGACCTGCTCGAGCACGGGCCTCGTGCGCTTCACGGCGGCGGCGACTGCGGTCGCGGCCGGCACGGGGGGCGTGGTCGCTGGGGCGGTCGCGGCGGTGGCTACGACCGCGGCATGGGCAGCTCTGTGAGCCTCTGAAGTCTTCCCCCTCTCTCTCTCCCCAAAACAAGGAAACGAAAGTCATGCGCAAAGGTCTGATCGTGTTGTTGAGCTTCGGAGTGGTGGCTGGTTTCGGTTCTGGCTTCGCCCGCCTCGCCCATCGCGGCGCCGGCGGCTGCCACGACCGGTGGAGCGATCGCGGGTATGACAACCGCTACGACGGGTATGGCCGCTACGACCGGTACGATCGCTACGACCGGTTCGCGCCTCCGGCAGTCGCGGCGCCGGCGCCTGCTGCCCCCGCGGCCGCGCCCGTGTACATCGTGGTGCCGTCGGCGCCGGCGGCCGCACCTGTCATCGTGAACAACGCTCCGGCGCAGGTCGCTCCGGCCCCGGCCCCGCCCGCGGCACAGTAAGGTTCACGCGCAATGGGCTCCCGGGTACTGCTGATTGATGACGACGCGAGACTCCCTGACCTGCTCGCGTCGTACCTGGGACAGAACGGGGTGACGTTGACCGCCGCCCCCGACGGGCCGCGTGGCCTGCAGGCCCTCGAGCAGGGCGCCTTCGACGCCGTGCTCCTCGACGTGATGATGCCGGGGATGGACGGCCTCGAGGTCTGCCGCCGCATTCGCAGCAAGAGCAACGTGCCCGTCATCATGCTGACCGCCCGCGGCGACGAAACCGACCGCGTGGTGGGGCTTGAGCTCGGCGCCGACGACTACGTCGCCAAGCCTTTTTCTCCCCGCGAGCTGCTCGCCCGCCTCAAAGCGGTGCTGCGCCGTTCGCGCCCCGAAGTGCTGTCTGAAGAGCTCGC
>JAYUXE010001193.1:0-2851 GCA_043753165.1 Archangiaceae bacterium
TGGTGGCCGAGCGCGTGACGCAGGTGGCGCCGCAGCTGCCGGCGGGTACCGACGTGCCCCTGGTGTCGAGCCTCACCGGGCGGCTGAACGAAATCTTCGAGCTGACGCTGGAAGCCGAGCCGGGCGCGCTCGACCTGATGGGCCTGCGCGACCTCGCCGAGTTCGAGGTGAAGAACCGACTGCTCGCCGTGCCCGGAGTCGCAGGCGTCGAACGGCTGGGTGGCTACCTTCGCCAGTACCAGGTGCAGCTCGACTCGGACCAGATGTCGGCGCGCGGCGTCTCGTTGAACGACGTCGAGCACGCGCTCGAAGGCTCGAACGTCAACGCTGCCGGAGGCTTCGTCGTTCAGGGCTCGATGGAGTGGACGGTGCGCGCCGTCGGCAGCGCCACGACGCTCGAGGATCTTCGCAACACCGTCGTCGCGATTCGCGGCCAGACGCCCGTGCTGCTCAGCGACGTGTCGGATGTTCGCGAGGCGCCTGCCGTTCGCCGTGGCCTCGCGCATCGACTGCAGGGCGAGGTCGTCAGCTGCCGCGTGGTGAAACAGTTCGGCGCCGACACGACGCAGATCGCCGCCGGCGTGCGCCACGCGATCGAAGACCTGCAGACCACGCTGCCCAAAGGCGTCTCGCTGCGCGTCGTCTACGACCAATCAGAGCTCGTGCAGTCGTCTCTTGGCGGAGTCGCCCGCGCCATCGGCATCGGCGCCGTCCTCGTCGCGCTCGTCCTCTTTCTTCTGCTCGGCAACGTGCGCGCCGCCGCGATCGTCACCCTCACCATTCCGCTGTCACTGGGCCTCGCCGGCCTGCTGCTCAAAGCCGGCGGAGTCGGCATCAACACCATGACCCTCGGCGGCCTCGCCATCGCCGTCGCGCTGCTCGTCGACGCCGCGATCATCGTCACCGAGAACATGCTGCATCGGCTCGGGCACGGCTCGGCACTCGACGCCGCAGTCGAGGTCGGGCGCCCGATCATCTTCGCCACGCTGATCGTCGTTGCCGTCTTCCTGCCCCTGTTCGCGATGACGGGCATCGAGGGCCGCATGTACCAACCGCTGGCGGCCGCCGTCGTCGCTTCGCTCGCGGCCTCACTCGTGCTCGCACTCACCCTGGTGCCCGTCATCTCTGGCCGGCTCTTGAAGGGCAGCGCGCAGCAGGACGTTCGCGCGATTCGCTGGCTGAAAGAGAAGTATGCGCCGGTGCTCGACGCCGCGATGCGCCACGCCGGCCGGGTGCGAATCCTCGCGCTGCTGATCACCGTGCCCGCGCTGGGCCTCGCCTTCACCGTCGGCTCGGACTTCATGCCGAAGCTCGACGAAGGCGCGCTGCTGATTCAGACGATGCTGCCGGCCGAGGCGTCGCTGGAAGAAGTCGACCGTCTCAACCACCGGGTCGAAGACGTGCTGCGAAAGTTCCCCGAGGTCGAGGACGTCGTGCGCCGCACGGGCCGCGCCGAACGAACTGAGGACCCTATGCCCCACACGGTGTCTGACGTGTTGGTGGTGCTGAAGAAGGAACGCGCGCGATCGGTTCAGACCCTGGAACACGAGATGCGCGAGGCCGTCGAAAAAGTGCCCGGCGTTTCAGCGCTGTTCACCACCCCCCTCGGCATGCGCATCGACGAAGGCCTCGGTGGCACACCGGCCGATCTGTCGATTCGGATCTTCGGGCCCGACCTGGGCGAGCTGGCGAAGCTCGGTGACCGCGCGCGGGACTTAATCGCGAAGACCGAAGGCGTGGAAGATCTCCGCGTCGAGAGGCAAAGCGGCATGCCCCAGCTGCAGATCGCGGTCGATCGCGCAGCGGTCGCTCGAGTGGGTCTGACGCCCGGCGATGTCATTCGTGCCGTTCGCATCGGCATGGTCGGCGAAACGAAGTCTGAGATCTGGGTCGGGCAGAAGCGCTTCGATCTGGTGCTGAAGCTCGCCGACCACCGCCGCAACGACGTCGCCGCCATTCGCGGTCTGCTCGTCGACGGCCACGACGGCGCCCGCATTCCGCTGGGCCAGCTCGCCCGCATCGAAGAGACGTTCGGCGCCGGCACCATTCGCCGCGAGGCGGGCAGCCGTCGCATCGCCGTCGAGCTCAGCGTCAGTGGCCGAGATCTGGGAAGCACCGCCGCCGAAGTGAGAGAGAAGCTCAAAGGCCTCAAGCTGCCCACCGGCTACTTCCTCGACGTCGGTGGCCGGGTCGAGAGCCAGCAGCGGGCGGCCCGCGCGTTGGTGGTCGCGATCGCCGTCGCGATCTTCGCGGTCTTCCTTCTTCTCTACCTCGCGCTGGGCTCACTCGCCGAAGCGCTGGTCATCCTCGCCACCCTGCCCGACGCCTTCGTCGGAGGAATCCTCGCGCTGCTCATCTCGGGCGAGACCTGGAACGTGTCGTCGCTGGTCGGCCTCATCGGGCTGTTTGGCATCGCGGTGCAGAACGGGCTCGTGCTCGTCGCTCAGACGAAAGCGCTGATCGCGTCAGGCATGCCGTTCGACCAGGCGATTCGCGAGGCGAGCATCGGCCGCGTCCGCCCGAAGATCATCACCGCGGCGACCGCGATTCTCGGGCTGCTGCCCCTGCTGGTGCTGCCGCTTCATGGGACGGAGATCGAACGGCCCCTGGCGGTGGTGATGATCGGCGGGCTCGTCACTTCGACGCTGTTCACCCTGCTCGCTCTGCCGACGTTCTACGCGCTGGTTCACCACTGGCAGACGCGGCCCAGATCCCCGCCCCGGTGAGCGCAAGACATGCCGCCGCCAGCCCGAAGCACCCGGCCCACCCCAGCGACGGGCCGAACCGCGAGGCGAGGCCCGGCACGCGCGGCACGCCCCACAGCACAAGCATGTGCACCACGTAGAACGTG
>JAYUXE010001194.1:0-6729 GCA_043753165.1 Archangiaceae bacterium
CGAAGTGGCTAAAATCCATGCGGTCGCATGGACGTTACATGCCCGCGTCAGCCGTGCCCGCGTCGGCCGGCCACGCCGAGCCACCATCGGCCGGGAAGAGACCGTCGTCCGCAGCGGCCGGTTTCGCCGGAGCTTTCGGCGCACGCTGCACGTCGGACGCGGGGTACTTGGCGGCGCTCTCGAGGTACGGCTTGTCTTTCGGCTTCTTCTTCATCGTTGCGGGCGCCTCGAAGGCGGGTGCCGCGCCGGTGCTGGCAAAGACGCGCGCGTCGTCGCAGAAGAGCCACTCGGTGAGGCCGGCCTCGTCTTCCGAGGCGTAATAGATGTCCACGGGGGCGCCGGCCTTGAGCTTGGGCGGACACCATTCGGCTTTCGCTCCGGTGCGCGCTTCGGGCTGCTTGTCCTTCCACGCCTTCAGGGCGGCCTTGAGCGCCAGGCCTTCGGCGATCGCCGGCGCCTCGGCGATGCGCTTGCGCGTCAGCTCGCCCAGCTCGGTCACCTTCTTCACCGGCTCGGCGAAGCCCGTCTCTTTCAGGAAGCGGCAGCCGTTGCGGGCGATGGCGCCGGTGGCCTTTTCGACGCCGTCGAGCAGCTTGGGCAGCACCACGACGCCTTCTTCCAGCAGCGTGATCTGCTCGCTGGACCACATGCCTTCGACGCCCGCGGACGTCTGGCCGAGGTATTCGCTGAGCAGCGCAGAGGTGGACTCGAGGTCGCCAATCACCATCTTCGGCTCGGCCTGACAGGGGTTCGCCTTCGCCCAGTCATGGGTGGTGGCCGTCTTGCCGGCCAGAGTCACCTTCTGTTCCGCACTGGGAGCGACCGCTTTCTTCCCACATCCAACGACAAGGACCACGACCGCCACGAGGAGAATACGAAGAGAAGTGTGCATGGTTTAGAGGGCATCAACGGTACCATCGGGTTCAGTTGCGTGTGTTAGGAAAGGGGCGGCATGGCGGGGCAAGAAACTCGCGTCACCAAAATCAGCAAGCTTCAGGATCGGATCAGCGTCAGCACCGAGAGCTGCCTCGTGACGATCCATGGGCCCGAGATCGGGAAGAAATACATTCTCGACGACGATGAGTTCACCATCGGCCGGGACGTGAAGAACAACATCGTCGTCGACCTCGACAACGTCTCCCGCCGGCACGCGAAGATCGCGACCCGCAGCGGCAAGAGCTACGTGTCGGACCTCGGCTCGACGAATGGCACCTACCTGAACGACGAAGAGGTGCTCACCGAACAGCCACTTCGCACGGGCGACCTCGTGAAGGTCGGCGGCTCGATCTTCAAGTACCTGCAGGGCGGCAACATCGAGACGCTGTACTACGAGGAAATCTACCAGCTCACGATCGTCGACGGCCTCACCCAGATTCACAACAAGCGCTACTTCCTCGAGGTCCTCGAGCGCGAGATGGGGCGCTGCCACCGGTACAACCGCGCGTTGAGCCTGGTGATGTTCGACATCGATCACTTCAAGAAGATCAACGACACCAACGGCCATCTCGCCGGCGACTACGTGCTGCGCGAGCTCGCGCACCTGATCAAGACCCGCATCCGGAAGGAAGAATGCTTCGCCCGTTACGGCGGCGAAGAGTTCGCGGTCGTGATGCCGGAAGCCGGCCCCGAGAACGTGCGTCGCTTCGCCGAGAAGATTCGCAAGCTCACCGAAGACCACCACTTCAACTTCGAGCAGAAGGACATCCCGGTCACCATCTCGCTCGGTGTGTCCGACATGACGGGCGACATGACCGAGCCCCTGCAGTTCATCAAGGGCGCGGACGCCAACCTGTACAAGGCGAAGAAGACCGGCCGGAACTGCGTCCAGGGCTGAACGCAGCTCGCGTCTCTCGTCCTGTTCCGTGGCTGCGCCTTTCGGCGGCGGCTTCGAAGGTACCGCCACTGCGAAATCGCGGGATGCCACCGATGTTCCGTTTCACGGTGCCGAGCGGCTTTCGTTGATCGTTGCCGAGGAACACCTGCGAGAAATCGGAAGCGCAGCGGGATCTCTCAGCGGCCCACCGGGCACTGGCGGAAGGTGAAGGCCGGTTCTCTTCGACGAAAACGTGCGTTCTGAGCGCGATTTCCCCCCGTCCAAACGGGCACGGTCGCGCGCCGAACGGGGTCTTCGCCGCAGAGAGAGAAAGCCACACCCACCCTCAAGGCCCCGGGGCCGTTGAGAGAACCCGCGGAGCTTCCGATTTCTCGGCGGGTGTTGCTCGGCAATGGATCAGGGTCGCCTCCCGCGATCTCAAGGTGGCGGTACCCTGTCAGCCGCCGACGAAACGAAGGGGTCACGGAACCGGACGACGTCACAGTCGGTGAAGGCCGGGTAAGCACAGCCGGCGTTTCCGCGGCCGAGCGTCAGTACGTGAAGCGAACCGCGAACGAGCCGCCGAGGTACTGATCGACGGCGCCTTCCGCGACGTACATGTCCGTCGGCTGGGTGCGGAACGAGAGCCCGTAGCGGGCGAACTGAAAGCCGAGCCGCAGCTGCAGCAGCTTCACGAAGGGCAGCTTGAAGCCGAGGCCCAGGTCGAAGTCGAGGCCGAGCACCGAACCGTTGGCGAAGTACTTCGCGCTGATGATCTCGGGCGCTGACAGCACCGGCATCACCTCGAAGCGGCCGTACACCAGCAGCCCCGAATCGCCGAACGGCAGCTCGCCGCCGAGGCCGAACTTCAAGGCCGAGTAGGAAATCGCAGGCAGCCCGTCGAGCACGCTCATGTCACTGCCCGGAGCGACCGAGAAGCTTTGCGACCGGAACCCGACAATCGGCGTCACGTACGCGTCCGACTTCGACGACGGGCGAATCTGGAATTTCAGCGCCACATCGAGTCGCGAGATCGACGTCGGGTACGTGACCTCGGTGCCGGTGCGCCGGGACTTGAGGCCCACCGCCGTGAAGTAGCCGACCTCGGCGCCCAGGCCCGCGATGAAGCCCTGCTGTACGATCGCCAGCGGGTACAGCTCGGCTTTCAGCGCGGGGCCCACGATGAAGGGTGCGCGATACGACCGCAGGTTCGGCGTCGCCAGGGCCGAGTAGCTGTAGCTCTTGCTCTCGACTTCGAGCCCGACCTCGATCGCGATGATCGGGCGCCTGCCCTGCTTCGTTGGCGCGGCGGGGGGGGCGTCACCGGCCGCCGGCTCGTCCTTCGGCGTGGGGCGGGGGCTCCCCTTCTTCTCGACCCGCGGCTCGGGCTGTTCCGCATCGGGGTCAGCCGCTTCCGTGGCCGGCTTCTCTTCCGGCGCAGGCTTTTCCTCGACGGGCGGAGGCGGCGGCGCCTTCTTTTCCTCCACCACCGGCGCAGGCTCTTCCTTCGGCGTGAGGCCCATCAGCTCGAAGAGGACGGTGCCTGCAGTCTTGAGCACCTTCTCGGAAAGCCCGTCGCCCTCGAGACCCCAGACCTTCTTCTTCCCCGCGCCTTTCTTCGCGAAGACCATCAGCTCGATCGTCTTCTTCTTCCCGCGGGGCACGACCTTGCCCTCGATGACGTACTTCACCTTCTCTTTCTTGACCTTCGCCCAGTCGGTCTTGCCCTTCGTGGCGACCTTCGCCTGGGCGACGCACTCGGCCTGATCGCAGAGCTCGGCGACGAGCTGGTTGCGGACGACGTTGCCGCCCGGCCCACCGAACGTCGCGATTGCGATCTTCTGTGCAAATGCAGTCGACGCGAGTAACAGCGCAGCCAACGCGCACGGAAGGGCAGGGCGAGAACGCAATTGCATCGGGTGCGGCAGTCTAGCTACGGCCCCGTGCTAAGGAAGGTTTTAGCGATGGCCACTCCGAACCCCGCGCTCGAACAGTTTCTCAAGAGCATCCCGCTGTTCTCGCTGGTCGAGCCTTCCGAGATGATGGACTTGTTGCACCTGTTGCGTCCGGTCGAGCTGCAGGCCGGGCAGGTGCTCTTCAAGGAACGCGAGCCGGGCCGCGCGATGTGGGTGCTCGGCGCGGGCGTCGAGATCTCCATCTCGACCACGCCGGCTGGGTCGAAGCGGCCTGTTGCCGTTGCCTACGCGCGCGAAGGCGACACGCTGGGCGAGATGGCGCTCATCGACGACGGCCCGCGATCTGCCACGGCGGTCGTCGTCAACGGCGGTCACGCGCACGAGATCCTCGCTGCCGAATTCCACGCGCTGCGCGACGCCTTCAAGCCCGCGGCCTTCAAGGTGATGCGCCGCGTCTGCGTGGATCTCTGCCGCCGCCTTCGCGCCACGTCCGAACGCATCGTCGCGTCCGGCAAGAACCAGGTCGACACGCCGCGCACCCCGCCCGGCCCGCGCCCCGAGGTCGGGCTGCTCGACCGCTTCGCTCCGTTCAAGCCGCTGCCGGCGGTGGTGAAGCTCGCGCTCGCCCAGAAGCTGCGGGTCCTCGAAGTCGACGAGATCACCCCGCTGTTCGCAGAAGGCGAAGAGTCCGACGGCGCCTACTTTCTGATCGACGGCGAAGTGTCTGTCGGCCGCAATGGGAAGACGCTGTCGAACATGGTCCCCGGTACGATGTTCGGGCTCGTCTCGACCATCGACGAAGGCCGCCGCAGCGCTGCCTGCGTCACCACCGGCCCCGCCACCCTGCTCAAGCTCAACGACACCGACTTCGACGCCCTGTTCGCGTCGGGCCACCGCTTCGCCTTCCAGATCGTCGACCTCGTCGCGCGGCAGCTGGTCAGCCATTTGCGCAATGCAAACACGATGTTGCCCATGCCTGGCGCAGCCGCGGGCAAGGCCGCGACCACTCAGCCCATCACCCGCCTGCTGCCCACCGTGCCCGACCGCGCCGCGGATCTCGAGGTGCTGCCCCTGGAGCTCGAGATGGAGATCGACGAAGCCGCGCTGGCCGGGGAGCTGCTGGGTTGATTTCCGCAGGCCGGGGGCTTACTTGACCCGCATGTCCGTGAACATCCAACTCGAGTGGACCCCCAACCCTTCGACGCTGAAGTACGTCGTCGACACCAAGCTGTTGCCGCGCGGGGCGATGAACTTCACCGACCGCGCCGTGGCGCTCGAGAAATCGCCGCTGGTCAACAAGCTCTTCGGCATCAAGGGCGTTCAGGCCGTGATGCTCGGCACCAACTTCGTCACCGTCACCAAGGGCGATGACGGCGAGTGGGACGAGCTGAACGACGGCGTGATGAACATGCTCGACCAGCACCTCAGCGCGGGCGAAGACGTCGTCAAGGCCGAGTACCTCGAGACGAAGGCCGAGACGGTGGCCGGCGACTCGGACATCGAAGCGAAGATTCGCGAGATCCTCGAAGCCGAGATTCGCCCCGCGGTCGCGATGGACGGCGGCGACATCACCCTCGATCGTTTCGAAGCCGGCATCGTCTACCTGAACATGAAGGGCAGCTGCGCCGGCTGTCCGTCGTCCACGGCGACGCTGAAGATGGGCATCGAGTCGCGGCTGAAGGAATCGTTTCCCGAAGTCTCAGAGGTCGTCGCGCTCTGAAGCCCGAGAAGGCCCGGCGGCAGGTCGACGCGAAGAACGTCCGGCGCGAGCTGCTGCCCAACCAGTCGCAGGCGCTGCTCAAGGCGCTGCACCTGCTCACGCGCGACGGCAAGCTGAACGCCGACACGCTGCGCAAGTTGAAGCAGGTGAATCACCTCGTCGGGCTGCTGACCCCGGGCCTCGATGCGGCCTTCGAGAAGCACGAGAGCCCGGTGCTCGCCGATGTCGGCAGCGGCAACGCGTACCTGGGCTTCGTCCTCTACGAGCTCTTCTTCAAGGAACGCGGCGAGGTCGTCTGCATCGAGAGCCGCGAGGACCTTCACGAACGGGCCACCGCGCGCGCGAAAGAGCTCGGCTTCACGCGCATGAAGTTCGTCAGGTCTGCCGTCGAAGCCGCCGTCGTGCCCGACACGCTGCACGTCGTCACCGCGCTGCACGCCTGCGACACGGCCACCGATGACGCGCTCGCCCTGGGCCTGTCGCACCACGCAGAGCTCCTCGCCGTGGTGCCCTGCTGCCAGGCCGAGGTCGCGCAGCAGCTGAAAGAGACGAAGGCCAGTGCGCCTGCCGCGTTGGGCGCGCTGTTCGATCACCCGTGGCATCGCCGCGAGTTCGGCTCGCATCTCACCAACGTCATCCGCGCGCTGGTGCTCGAGTCGCGCGGCTTCTCGGTGACCGTCACCGAGCTCACGGGCTGGGAACATTCGCTGAAGAACGAGCTCATCCTCGGGCGCAGGGTCGAGCGCGACGTGCGCGACCCGAAGGCCACCCTGCAGGCGCTGCTCGATCAAACGGGCGTGCGGCCTAAGCTGGTGCGCGCGCTGAGCAAAGCGTGAACCTCTTCGCCGCGTGTTCCCCAGGTCTCGAGCTCGCCCTCGAGGCAGAAGTGAAGGGCCTCGGCTTCAAGGGCCGCGCGGTCACGGGTGGCGTGGTGTGCGAAGGGCCGCACGACGCGTACGAGGTTGCGAACCTCTGGCTGCGCTGTGCGACCCGCGTCTGGGCCCGCGTCTACGAAGTCGGCCGGCCCGACGAGCTCACGAAGGTGTCGTTGGGTGCGTACAAGGCCAAGACGATTCCGATCGCGCTCGATTGCCCGCCGCGCTGGCAGTCGATGGCCGAACGCACTTGGGGCAAGTCGTCCGCGCACGGGCTCGAGGTGATGCTGCGCGAGGATGACAACGGGCGCTGCGAAGTCAGCGTCGATTCCAGCGGGCAGCTGCTGCACATGCGCGGCTACCGGCAGGAAACGGGCAAGGCGCCGCTGCGCGAGACGCTGGCTG
>JAYUXE010001195.1:0-2849 GCA_043753165.1 Archangiaceae bacterium
TGACGAGGCCGGTGCTGACGCTTGCGCTCCCACTGACTTCGAGCACCACTGCGACGTCCGATGACAGGGTGTCGGTGCTCACCGTTGCCGCTCCGGACGCGTTCAACGATTCCAGCTTCGGCACCGTCACCGTCGCGCGCAGCGGCTTCGACGGCTGCAGCACCGTCAGCGGCTTCGGCTTGATCGTCAACAGCCCATCGGCCACCACCGCTTCGTATTCCGAGATGATGTTCTTCTCGCCCGTGAACACCACAGGCGTCGCGGGGCCGGTGGTGACGGTGAGCTCGATCGCTCCGCCGACTGCGAGGCGCGTGAAGGCCCCGACACCATCGCGTCTTCCGCATCGATGGGCGTGCGCTTCTTGATTCGCAGCCGGTTGAGGCACTCGTTCGTCGCGATGACGTACAGCAGCGACGACACCGCCTGGCCCGTGAGCCGCTTGTTCGACTTCAAGACCTGAACGAAGACATCGTGCATGGCATCCGCGGCCTGGGACTCGTCGCGCAGCAGGCGACGGCACCGACGGAGCACCATCGGGCCATACTTCTCGTACAGCGCTGCGACTTCGAGCCCCACTCGCCTCTCCTTTCACACTGGAATGCGCGGGGCCTCGAAATGTGTCACTCGGGCTTGAACAACGTCGAAACCCGGCCAGCACCCCCGCGCTACAGTCGCCGGCACCATGAAATGCCCGCGCTGCCTCGAGCCGATGACCGCGTCCCGCCTCGACATGGCCGGCCTGGTCATCGATGCCCACGACTGCCGCAAGTGCACCGGCCACTTCATCGGCTTCAAAGACTTGAAAGCCGTCGAGTCCGTCGTCGACGTGCGGCTCTTGAAGTGGCGCAACCTGCCCGGCCTCGAGACGCAGGGCCGGATTCTCTTCTGCCCGAAGTGCCCCGGCACCAAGACGATGGACAAGATTGTTTCCGAGCGCGACCGCCGCGTGGTGATGGACGTCTGCCACGTCTGCGACAGCATCTGGCTCGACCGCGGCGAGCTCGAAGCGATTCAGCAGAAGGGCCTGCTGGGCACGCTTGCCGACATCATCGCCTTCGTCCGCAAGTCGTAGTCATCGCTGCTTCCGTATTGCTTCGACGCATGGCTTCGGCAGAGTCCCGCCCCATGAAAACCGCCTTCGTCGTCGCCGCCGCGTTGTTCGTCAGTGCCTGCGCTCCGGCGACGCGGATGATCATCAAGCCGGGCACCCGCGAGCAGCCCGTCGCCGACCCCGCCGCCGCGACCCTCGTCGTCGGCAACATCTCGAACTGGAAGGTGCTCAACCTGCTCGACGAGACCGGCAAGGTCGTGGGCCAGCTCACGGGCCGATCACACACGATTCTCAAGCGCCCGGGCGGCACGATGAAGCTGTTTGCGATTCCCGAGAAGGAAGCCGCGTGGGGCGATCGCGTCGAAGGCACGATCGAAAACGGCCGCGTCTACTACGTGAAGATTGGCATGCGCTTCGGCGGAGCGGCCGTCACGGTTCTCTCTGAACGCACCGACAAAGACGAATGGCCCAACCGCAAGACGTACATCGACGACCTCGATCGCGTGAACATGGACGCGGTGCTGCTCGACGGCCTCACGGCGGACATGGGCAACACGGACAAGTTGATGGCCGACGTCGAGAAGGGGGTCGCAGGGTGGGAGCCCGCCGACAAAACAGCGCGCACCTTCGAAGCGGCCGACGGAGAGAAGTAGGCTTCTTCGCTTGCTGACAATCCTGACCTTCGCAGTTCTCGCGCAGCAGCCGGCCGTGCCGAAGCTGGCGATGTCTTCGTTCGTCTGCAGCGAAGAGATCGCCCCCGGCCTCTGTGAAGCGTACGAACGGCGCTTCACCAGCGAGCTGACACGCACCCGCGAGCTCGCCGTCACCACCGAGCGCGACGTGCAGCAGCTGCTCGGGCTCGAACGGCAGAAGCAGCTGCTGGGCTGCGCGGAAGACTCGATGTCGTGCGCCGCCGAGCTCGCCGGCGCCCTGGGCGTCGATGGCCTGGTCAGCGGCGCGGTCACCCGCACGCCCACCGGCTACCTGCTCAACATCAAGGTAACGAAAGCGAAGGACGGCAGCGAGTGGGCGAGCGCGAGCGAGATTCTCACCAGCGAGGGCCAGCTGCTCGACAAGCTCGACCCGATCGCCGCGCGCTTCGTTCGCGAGCTCAATGGCAAGACAGGCGGCAGCAGCGCGGGTCGCATCGTGATGTTCAGCGCGGCGGGCGTTGGCCTCGCGCTGACCGTCAGTGGCGCGGTGCTCTTCAACATGGCGAAGTCGGAAGCGGCGCTGCTGCGTTCGGACACCGTGCAGTCGCCGCTGGAGCTGCAGGCCACCGCGTCGCGCGGCAACACCTACCAGACCGCGGGCGTGCTGCTGATGACGGTCGGCATTCCGACGTTCACGACGTTCCTGATTCTCGCGCTGGTGAATCCGGGCGGGGACACGCGAACGGCGATGGTCGCTCCGGTGTTTTTTCCGGGCGGCGCGGGAGTGGCTTTCGTGGGGGCGCTGCCATGAGGGTCTTCATCGTGGCGGTGGCGGTGCTCGCGGTGGGCTGCGACAACTTCGAGGTGCTGCGCCAGTTGAAGCCGCGCAAGGTGACGATTCGGGCGAACGACCTCGCGCGCGCGAAGGATGGAAGCGAGGTGCAGGTGCCGCTGCCGGCTGCCGGAGCGCCGCCGTGCGAGCTGTGGGTCGACGCGTCGTTGAATGCGGGCTGGCACAAGTACGAAGGGAAGTGGGTGGCGGACGGCATCTGTGAAGTGCGCGACGTGTTGCCCGGCGAGACGCTGGTGCGGTTGCCGGGGAAACAGCTCTGGTTCACCACTGCGCTCGATGACGTCGATCTCGG
>JAYUXE010001196.1:0-6721 GCA_043753165.1 Archangiaceae bacterium
CGGCGCCGGCAGCGAAGGCCCCGGTTTCTATCGTCCACGAAATCCCGAAGCGGTCACCCATGCTGCCGATTGCGGTCGGGGCTGCCGTGCTGGTGCTCGGGAGCCTCGGCGCGTTCGTGCTGACACGGACACCCGCCGAAAACATTGCCGCCCCGCAGTCGAACCCGTTCGTCGCGCTCGATGCACTGTACGCGTCGTGGGGCGACCCGGTTCCGCATGCTGCTTGCCGCCAACCGTCCGAGGCCGGGGCGCTGGCAAAGAACACCGCTGATCTGCCTGCGCTCGAAGCGATGACGAACCCGAGCCCCGAGGCGAGCTGGTTGACCGCCCGGCTGCAAGTCGAGAAGGGCGTCGATGCGATGGCCTCGACGACGAACGCGCTGAAGTGCAAGGGCTTCGCGGCCGCGTACAACACCGCCGGGAAGATCGCGGTCAAAGATGGCCGGCTCGCCGACGCGTTGCTCAGCTACCGCGCCGCCGTCGAGCTGGATCCCGAATTCCGCAAGGCCCGCTACAACCTCGGCCTTCTTTATCTGCAGAAAGGAGCAGTCGAGCAGGGCGTTCGCGAGCTTCAACGGGTGGTCGAGCAGGATCCGAAGTTCACCGACGCGTGGTTCATGCTCGGCGTGGCGTACGAGCAGACGAAGAAGCCCGACGAAGCAAAAGCGGCGTTCTGCAAGGCCCTGAGTCTCGGCAAGACCGAAGCGAAAGACCGGTGCGATCGCTGACGGTCGCCGCGCTGTTGCTGGCCGGCGTCGCTGCTGCGGCGCCCTTGAAGCTCGCGGTCGTCTACGGCCACAACGGCGGCACCGCGACGAGACCCGCCTTGCGTTTCGCCGAGAACGATGCCGTGCGGGTCGCCGCGACGCTCGTCGAGCTCGCGGGCGTCAAGCCTTCGGATCTCAAGCTGCTGAAGGGCGGCACGAAAGAAGACTTCGAAGCGGCAATGAACTGGGCGGCCGCGCGGGTCGCCGCTTCGAAGACCCAGACCCTGCTCTACGTCTATCTCTCGGCGCACGGCGACGACGGGCGCGGCCTCGAGCTCGGGCCGCAGACGCTGGCCTGGGCCGACCTGAAGGCGAAGCTCAGTGCGACGAAAGCCGACGTGCGCGTCGCGTTCATCGATGCGTGCAACGCGTCCGGAATGCTCGAGGCCGGCGGTAGAGCCTCCGACGCTTTCGAGATCCGCGCCGACGACCGGCTCACCGTCGCAGGCGAGGCGGTGATCACGTCGAGCGCCGAGAACGAGCCGTCACTCGAAGCCGGCGCCTACCGCGGCAGCGTCTTCACCCACCACCTCATCGCCGCCCTTCGCGGCGCCGCCGACCGTTCGACCGATTCCCGCATCTCACTCGAAGAGCTCTACCGCTATGCCTACGCGCGCACCGTCGAAGGCGACAGCGGCCAGCACCCCGGCTACGGCTTCAAGCTCGCGGGCCACGGCGAGCTCTTCGTCTCGTCGATCAAGGGTGCGCCGGCGATCGTGTTGCCCAGGGGCACCGACGCCGTCGGCATCTCTGCCGGCGGTGAGCTCTTCCTCGAAGTGCGCCAGCCCGACGCGCGAACGATCGCGTTGCCGCCCGGAAAATGGGACCTCGAGATCTGGCGCAACGGAAAGGCGAGGGTGGGCGCGGTGACGCTGAAGGCCGGCCAGACGTTGGCGGTCGACGACGCCGGCTTCATGCCCGCGACCGCGAAGCTCGTGCGCCTGTCGGCGAGCCCGCACTACTGCGTGACGGCGATTTCTTCGGAGCCCGCACTGAAGGAACGCGCCGCGCGCCTGCTCGCAGAGATCACCACGCAAGAGGCCCACGCCTGCTTCGAGGGCGCGACGACCGCCACGCTCACGCTGACCCGCAGTGTTTTGACCGGAAGCCTCGGCAACAAGCGCATCGAGGTGCGGGCCGATGAGAAGGATCTCGCGACCGCGGCGGGCAAGGCACTGGCCGAAGCGTTGTAGGCGTGTAGAGTTGCCGTGCAAATGGACGCGGTCACCACACTTCGCGACAGCGCGCTGTTCAAAGGTTTCACTGAAACCGGGCTGAACATCATCGCGGGCATCTGCGCGCTGCGCACGTATCCGCAGGGCACTCCGCTGTTCGTCGAGAACATGGTGGCCGACTCGCTGCTGGTGGTGGCCGAAGGCCGCGTGTCGCTGGGCACGAAGGGCCGCCAGGGCGAAGACCTGCACCTGGGTGAGCTTCGGGTGGGCGACTGGCTGGGCGAGCTGTCGTTGATCAACACCGGCCAACGCATGTGCACCGCGATCGCGATCACCAGCGTCAGTGCCTATGAAATCCGACAGGGTGACTTCCAAAAATTGCTCGCGCTCAAACCGCAGGCCTGCATCAAGCTTTTGATGGCGATCGTCTCGACCTTTGGACAAAAAGTCGTCGACAACAAAGACGCGCTGCGGTCGCTGATCACGAAGTGATGTTGTGGTACCCACGTCGATATGCGTTCCGTCTTCTCTGCCGTTCTCATCTTCGTCGCGTCGCCCGCCTTTGCCGCCAGCGAAGGTGATTGGTTCGCCAGCCTCTATACGGGCGAGGGCATCGAGCTGCGCGCCGACGAAAGGGTGTTCGCGCTCTTCGCCGTCTTCAACGCGCTGGGGTTCGACCAGGGCCCCGTGTCGCGGAAGGATCCGGTTCCGAAGGTGAACTACCACCCGGTGCGCCAGCAGGTCCGCGCGCGCGTGATTGGCGGCGACCCGGACGTTCGCAAGGTGGCCGATGAGTTCCTCGACAAGCACCCCGCAGCGTTGCGCACGTACCTGACGTGGGCCGTGCAGGGGTCGGCGCCGCCGTTTGCGGCCGCTCCGAAGTCGAAGGAAAAAGATCTGGCCGACTTGAAGGGCTTCGAGGCTGTTCTGGCAAAGGCGTGGACGGGGTGGAAGCTGGGCGAGCTGATGGGCACCGTGCAGGCCGACTACCGCAAGTCGTTGAAGACGTACCTCGGTGCGATCGACGCGCCGCTGGTGAAGGCGCGGCAGATCTTGAAAGTCCCCGACAACGGGCCGCAGTCCCTGCTGGTCGTGAACCTGCTCGACGCGCAGGATCAGGTGCGTGGCGTGATGGGCGAGGGTGAGTTAGTCCTCGTCGTCGGCCCGTCGGACAAGCCGAACGTCGAAGGCCTGCTGCGCGAGTACGCCCGCGTCAACCTCGACCCAATCGTCGCAAAGAAGGTCGGCGCGTGGGGCGGCGGCGCACAGCTGCTGAAGGAAGCGCAGGTCGCCGGTGCCACCGAGACGACCGTCGGCGACTACGCCACCGGGCTCTTCACCTACGCCGTCGCGCTGAAGGCGATGGATGCCAACGAGGCGGCGTACGACGCGGCGCAGGCGAAAGGATATTTCGGAATCAAAGACATCGCGAAGATGTTCGATGACGGCAAACCCCTGGATGCCTGGGTGCTCGACGCGCTCGCAAAGGCCGAGACGCGCAGACCCGCTGCCAAGAAGTGATCGTTGGAAGATCTGCTCCTACAGCTGGTCGATGGCACCAACGGGGTCTTCTCGTACCTCGTCGTGTTTGGAATTCTCCTGGCGTGCGGCCTCGGCGTGCCGCTGCCAGAAGACGTCTCGCTGATCCTCGGCGGGTACCTGGTGCACGCCGGCAAGGCGAACCTGGTGTTGATGATGGTCACCGGTTTTCTCGGGATCATGATCGGCGACAGCATCATCTTCTTCGCCGGCCGCCGCATCGGCAAACGCGTGGGCAGCAAGCCAGGCGGCCTGTTCGCGCGCATCGTCACCCCCGAGAAACGCGCGCGGGTCGAACAGCTCTTTCACAAGCACGGCGACAAGATTGTGTGCGCCGCGCGCTTCATGCCCGGCGTCCGCGCCGTCACCTTCTTCACCGCCGGCTCGGTGGGGATGAAGTACGTGCGCTTCCTCTTCTTCGATGGCGCCGCCGCCCTCGTCTCAGCGCCCGTCTTCATCTTCCTCGGCTACAAGTTCGGCGGTGAGCTCGAGACGCTGCTCGAGAACGTGAAGAAGGGGCAGACCGGCGTCATCGCGGTGCTCGCGGGTGTCGCGGTCGTCTACCTCGTGTACTTCTTCTGGAAGCGCCGGCGCGATCAGCAGGCTGCCGCCGCCGCGCTGGTCCAGGTTAAGGCCCAGGCCGTGATTGAAGCGATGGCGCAGAAGTCCGTCGAGACCGCGCCCGCGTCCGGCGAATCCTGAGTCCGGGCGTCCTTTAAATCTTCAGCATCCCCGGCAGCTGCTGCGACAGGCCCAGGTGTGCGGCGGCCGCTTCGAGCATCTTCTTTTCCAGGCGGTCGATCTTCCCGTCGATCATCGCCAGGTTCACCAGCTCTCGAAGGAAGTTCTCGGCTTCCGGTGTCTGCTTGGCGACCAGCCGGTCGAACAGATTCGGCCCCGCCTTCAACGCGAGGTCCACGTTCGCCCACGGCACGTTCCACCGTTCGCTGCACATCTTCAGCAGCGCGCGTTCTTTGTCGTCGACGACGCCATCGGCCATCGCCATCGCGGCCATCAGGTACAGCAGCCGTTCGCGCTCGGCCTTGTCGACCACCTGCGCGTTGGCGCCCGGCCGGGTACGGCTCGACGTCGAAGCGCGCCATTCTTCCCACAGCACCGCCTCGCTCAAGACCCAGTCGCGCTCGCCCGTCGCCAGCTCGGCGCCGCAGAACTCGCACGACGTCGACGCGTTGTCAGACGCCGGAGCGTTGCATTGCGGGCAGCGGTTGGTGGCCATGCCCGACTCGGCGTGGGTGGTCGCTCCGGACTTGCGGGTGAGGGTGAAGACCCAGCGCTGCGGCACGGTCGGCAGCTGCGGCGGCTTCTCGTTCACCGGGCCGATGCCGAGCTTCGCCGACCAGCGAATCTCGACGTGGGCGAGATCCATGCCTTCCACCGGCTGCACCGCCCGCGTCTGCACCGCGCCCACCGCGCACTCGAGGAACACCTTCTTCCGCTGCTGCGCCGACAGCGCGTGAAGCTCGGCATCGAGGCGGGCTTGAAACTCGGGCGTCGCCACCTTCGACAGCACGCTCGCCTTCCCCAGCGACTGCGCCTCGACCCACCGCCAGAAACAGAGCGACGCACGATCTTCCAGCATCTCGCTGTTGAGCGCCGGGTCGGTTTGCCGCGCCTTCGCCAGCCCTTCCACGCCCACGTCGTTGCGCTGAAATTCCATGCCTTGCGTGATCTCGGCCAGCACCCAGTCGTAGTTGCCCGAGTTCACCACCGCGCCGCAGCTCTCGCACGCGTTCGACGCACCGCCTTCGAACGGGGCGCCGCAGTTCGGGCACTTCCCCTGGTACAAATCTTCGCCAATCTTCGTCTTCGCGCCCGGCTTGCGCACGAAGCTCCACACCTCGACGAACGGCTCGGGCGCCGCCCTCTTCGCCGCCCCCTCGGCCTGCGCGTCGGTGAAGCTGCTGGGCACGTCGGTGTCGCGCATCGAGGCCTTCACCCGAATGTGCACCGTGTCGAACCATTCGCTTTGCTCGAGCCCGATGATCTGCAAGTCCTGCAGCTGCACGTCGGCGAGCGCGTCGCGAAGGCCCTGCAGGTCGAGCAGCTTCGCCTGGGTCGACAGCCGCTGGTGGCTCGCATCCGAAAGAAAGGGCCGCAGCGGGCGAAGGTCGCGGCGAAACCACGCGCCCTGCAAGTCGAGGAAGAGCTTCCGCGTCTTGTCGAACAGCGGCAGCAGGTCGAACGCAGGGTCCTTCGTCTTCAGCTTGTTGACCCAGGCATGCACATCGGCGGCGCTGACCGCGGTGCGCGACTGCGCGTCGGCCCGTTCCAACGCCTTGCGCGTCGAGCCGTTGCCGCTTTGCCGGCGGGAATAGATGACGTAGCCGATCACCAGCAGCAGCAGCGGGACGCCGATCACCGGGTAGCGAATCACCAGGTAGAGCAGGTCGATGACGAGCCCGATGTCGACGCCGCCGCCTTCGCCCGAGCTGTCGCGGTTCGACTGGTAGTGCTCGCCGCCGCCGCCGCGCGCCAGGGCGTGGAAGGAAACGAGGGCGAGGGCGAGGGGGACGAACGGGCCAAGCTGGGCTAATCGGGCACGCAGTTTCATCGCCGTGGAACATGCCAGAAGACCGGAGCCATTCATGCCGCAGTTTCAGATCGTCAAGCACGGAGCCATCGAGCACTGGACCATCGACGGTGAGGCGCGCCGCAACGCCTTGAGCCAGGCCGTCGTCTCCGAGCTCGAAGATCACGTGCGCCGCGTCTCGGGCCCCGACAAATCGGTTCGCGCGGTCGTGATCACCGGCGCTGGCGACAAGGCCTTCTGTGCGGGCGCTGACTTGAAAGAACGCGCAGGCATGACGCCCGAACAGGTCGTCGCGTTTCTCACCCAGCTGCGCCGCACCTTTCGATCGATCGAGCTGTCCGACTGCGTGTTCATCGCCTACGTGAATGGCGCCGCGTTCGGTGGCGGCACCGAGCTCGCGCTGTGCTGCGACCTGCGCGTCGTCAACGCCACCGCCCAGATGGGGCTCACCGAAGTGAAGCTGGGCATCATCCCCGGGGGCGGTGGCACCCAGCGGCTGCCCAGGCTCATCGGCAAGGGCGCGGCGAAGGATCTGATCCTCACTGGCCGCCGCGTCGACGGCGACGAAGCAGTGAAGCTCGGGCTCGCGAACAAGCGCGGCGGGCTGGCCGAGGCGCACGCGATGGCCGAGGCCGTCGTCGAGAACGCGCCCATCGCCGTCGCCGCCGCCAAGCACGCGATCGACGAAG
>JAYUXE010001197.1:0-2845 GCA_043753165.1 Archangiaceae bacterium
TGCCACCGCCCGTCTCGCGAAGACGCGCGGCCACGCCGACGAGAAGGGCTGGCTCGACACCGCCACCGTCAAGCTCGAACAGGCCCGCGCGCCGTACGCCGACCTGCTGCAGAAGGCGCTGCGGTTGCCCGAGCTCGAGGTTGTTCGCGCCGGCCAGATCAGCGAGCTTCAGAACCGCGCCGTCGACGAGGTCGAACGTCTGCAGGCGGGGATCACGTTTCACACGGGCAGCCGCATGCCGCTGCTCGACTCGCTGTTCGGCAAGCTCAAGTTCGCCTCGCTTCGACGGGCCGAGAAGTCCGAGTTCGAAAAGTTCACCTCTGATTTCGAGAAGCGGCTCAACACGCAGTACGCGCGGCGGTTGCTGGTCACCCCCGCGTTCGAGTTTGCGACGCCCGTGATCGAGCAGATGCGCGGGGCGTTCACGAGCTGGGGCCAGGGGTTTGCGCCCGAGCCGATGCCCGAAGATGAGGCGGCGGCCGTATCGGCGGCGCTGGCCGAGGCAGCGGCGGCCCTCGAGCTTCCGCTGAAGCAGGTGCGGTTGCTCGCCGAGGCCGCGCTCGCGCCAATCGCGGGGGCGTACGAAGAGTCCGGGCTCGCAGCGAAACCCAAGAAGCGAACGGCCGCGAAGCCGAAGGTCGAAGAGCCACCCGCGTTCATCGAAGAGGAAGCACCGAAAGAGCCCAGGGCGAAGAAGTCGAAGAAAAAAGCGGCCGCCTGAAGGGGCGTGTCGCAGCGGAAAATTCCTGCGAGATGAACCTTGGGGCCGGTTTCTGTCCTCAGCGATCGTGCGCTGGTACAACGCGCGGCGATGCGACGACTTGGAATTTTTGGAACGTTGATCGCGCTCGCCGGTTGCTCGAACTGCAACCCGGTCGCGCGGTGCTCGATAGAAGTCAGCTGTGGCACCGGCGCGCACTGCGTCGACACCTACTGCGTCCTCGATGGCACGGGGCAGGGCGGGGGTTCGGGCGGAACCGGTGGCGGCGCTGCCGGCGGTTCCGGCGGTGGCGGCCCCGTTGCCTGCAACATCTCGCAGCTCGCGTGGGTCACTCCGCCGTCGTCCGTCACCACCACCAAAGACGCCGGCATCGCGCTCGCGCTCAGCGTCTCCGTCGGTCTCAACTGCAGCCTGTCGGACTTTCCGCCCGTGACGGTCACCGCGACGCAGGGCGCGACCCACATGCTCATGCCCGCGGTCACCGCGACGATGCCCAGCAGCTATGTCGGCTCGGTCACCTTCCCCGTCGACGGCACGTGGTCTCTGGTCGCGAAGCTTCCCGACGGCGGCCAGGCCGCGACGTCGATCAACGTCGACTCCACGCCGCCGAAGCTGGTGCTCGAAGTTCCACCTCCCCTCGACTGTCCGCACCCCAACCTCGACTGCAACGATGCCGTCTTTGCCAATACCGCCTGGCGCCGGAACCAGACCGTGCAGGCCCGCGTGAAGGCGAGTGAAGCGCTGGTCGCCCCGTCGCTGCGGCTCTATTCCATCAACGCCGACGGTGGCTTCGTCACTGTCGCCCGCGACCCGGCCTGCACCACCTTCTGCGACGCCGGCGACTGCGCCTGCTTCACGCTCGAGCTGTGGAAGCCGATGATGAACGCCTACCGCGGCCAGATGAAGATCGAAGTCGTCGCCAACGACAGCGCTGGCAACGTCACGGAAGTCGACGGCAGCATCAAGGTGACCCGCTTCAACTGGAGCCGCACCATCTCGGACAACGGCGAGGTCAGGGCGACTCCCGCAATCGGCTGGGACGGCACCGTCTACGTCGGCACCAAAGGCTCTAACGACGGCAAGCTCGTCGCCGTCTCGCCCAGCGGCCAGGAAAAGTTCTCGTTCGCCAGCGGCATGGTCGAGGCCTCGCCGACGGTGAGCCCGCCCGACGCCGGCATCGAGCTCATCTACGTCGGCGGCAACAACTCGGGCGGCACCTCGAAGATCTACGCGCTTCGGCCCAACGGCACGTCGATCATCGACTGCCCTGGCAACGCCCCCATCACCGCCTCGCCCGTCGTGGCCCATTCGACCGCGGTCGTCGGAGGCGCCTCGACGAACGCCATCTTCCAGGTCGGCAAGATCTCGATGACCGAGATTCGCCCGCAGGCCCTGCTCACCAACTGCCGCGATTTCGGCAACGACGCCGACGTGCCTTTCCCCGGCAACCTCACCTACGGCAGCGGGCTGGTCACCGCGGGCGACACCAGGCCCCAGCTGCGCGGCTATGACGCCGACCAGGTCTTGACCTTCGTCGAACGCAAGGGCAACAACTGGGACGCGGGCAACGTGGGCTTCGGCACGGTCGGGCAGGTGACGGCGCTGGCCTCGGCCACCCAGCTCGTGGGTTCCCGGTTCCTGGGCGGCCTTCCCAACACGCTCTACCGCGCCACGATGGGCGCAAGCTTCAGCGTCGACCAGCAGATCGCCGTCCCCACCACCCCCACGGGCCCTGCGATCGGGCCGATGAACGACGTGTGGCTCGGGCACACCAGCCAGCTCGAGGTCTACGCGAGCGACGCCGGCGTCTCGATGCCGCTGCCGGCAGTGCTCGGCACGTACACCACCACGCCGTTGCTCGGGGAAGGCCAGCGCCTGTTCGCTCTCGTCAACGCGAACGCCAACAACCCGCAGATTCAGTCGTACCTTCGCATCTCGCCCGCGATCACCGAGTGGACGGGTGAGCTCTCGACGTCGGCGATTTCCTTCCTCGCTTCCCCCACGATGGACTGCAGCCGCGACATCAACGGCGTCAGGCTCAGGGGCCGGCCCGGCGTGCTCTACGCGGTCAGCAACACGCGCACGCTCTATTCCGTGATCGTCGACTCGCGCGGCATCGACACC
>JAYUXE010001198.1:0-2844 GCA_043753165.1 Archangiaceae bacterium
GCGACAGAAAGAACGGACGCGGCGGCGACTTCCCACGTCAGCGGGCTCAGCAGCAGCAGCCCACCGGCCATCAGCAGCGCGGTGTCCCGTTGCCCGACGTAGGTGGCGATGACGACAGAGACGAGCGCTCCGAGCCAGACGGCGCTCGAGGTGTCACCGGGCACGGGCGACCGCAGGAAGCCGAACGCCTTGTGCACGGCGTCCTTCACGACGCTGAAACGCAGAAGCGCGGCGAGCGCAGCGGCGCCGACCGGGATCCACGCAGGCTGCGCGATCGGCAGCGCAGCAGCGACGACGGCCGCCGCAAACAGCCACCGCTGGCCGAGCAGAATCGCCGCGGCAGCGAGCGTCGCGCCTAGCAGCAGCGTCGAGCCTCCGGTGGCAGCATGAAAACCCGCCAGCCCGACCGCCGAGATCGCGGCCGCCGTCACGTTGTACGCAGACAGCCTCGACCCGAGGGCGACTGAGATGATTTTCGGAGCGAGGCGATCGACGAAACCAATCGCCAGCAACACCATCACCGCTGTGGGTGCGAGGGCCGGGGTGGCGACGATGAACAACGCAGCCACCGCAAGGCGCAGCGGCAACAGCTCACTCGCGGCGAGCAGCATCAGCAGGGCCCACGGCAAGCCCGAGCCGCCGTCGGAGATCCAGAAACCACCGGCCGCTGCAGCGCCCGCAAGCAGCCACGGCCCGAACGTGAGCTCGAGGCGATCAGCGTCCTTGCGGCCGAACATCAGAATCCGCACCGCCTTCAGGCGACAGACCAGCTGCGTGAAGGCGAACAACGCCCCGGTGACGAGCCACGCGTCATTCGGATCCCGGCGGAACAGCGCGAGGATTGCGATCGGCGCCAACGCGAACGCGAGCACGCTCGAGCGCGTCGCCCGCACCCAGACGAGTGGCAGCACGACCGCGAAGATCCACAAGCCCTGCAGCGACGCCGTCTTGTGGTCGGACCAGAGCGCGAGGCTGAACATCACCCCGAGCACCGCCAGCGACGAGAGGCTGGCCGCCCAGGCGATGCGGCGCCGCCCGAGAATGTTGCGCCAGGTGAAGTCCCATTCTTCGAACAGCGCGAGCAGCGAGAGGCCGCCGGCGATCAAAATCAGCACGTCCTGGTGAAGGAACGCGGCCGACAAGGCAAACGCAGACGCGATGGGCACCGCGACCGAGGGAGCCAGCGCGCGAATCGTGAGCAGCACGCCGACGGCTGCGATGGCGGCGATCACGGTCGACGGGCCGTGCGAGTCGAATGCGAATATCCAGACGACCAACGAGAAAAAGGTGGTCAGCGACGCGAGCAACGCGGGCCGCCACCGCCGCCCACGCGTCGCGGCCCAGACGGATGCGGCGAGCCCGAGCACCGCGTACGCAGCAGCGGACGAAGTTTGATCCCACCCAGGCCACAGCTGCAGCTCTTTCGGCCCTGCGAGCAGCGACGTCGTGCCGAAGAGAATCGCCACGCAATCGCGCCAGCCCGCGGTCGGTGACGGGCCCGTGCGGCGCGCGCCGAGGGCGAGGGCAGCGGCGGACGCGAGCAGGGTCGCTCCGAGGAGCACGGGCTTGCCTTCCGTCTGCAGCACCAGCTGCCACCCCGGAGCGACGAGCGCTGCGAGGGCCGACGCCGGCTCGGCGTACCGCAGACGATTCTTGCTCCGCGCGAGAAGGGCGAGCCCCACCGCTGCACCCGCGATGGCAATTCCCGTGAACTCGGGCGCCCAGAGAACGAAGCCACGCGCGACGGCGACCGCGGGGATGAGCCACGCGGACTCCATCGCGATGGAAAGGTCGAGGTTCCGGCCGATGAGCCACGCCGCACAGAACGCGAGCACCAGCGCAACGGGCTGGCCCGCGTCGCCCGGCATCACCCACGCGAGCGCGACGGTCGCCGCCACGAGCCCGTAACCCGCCAACGACAACGGCTCGCGGTGCGGGGCAGTGAACGGAATGGAAAGGACGGCAAGGCCGAGCGCGACGAACGCGACCCTCAGCGCCGCCGAGTCGGCCCCAGCACCGACCACGAGCGTGGCGGCGAAGCACACGGCGGTCGCCGCTGCGACGCGCGTGAAAGACCCGCGATCGAGCCACAACCCGAGCCCGAGGTTCAGCACGAGCAGCAGCGGCAGCGAGAGCATCGCGGGCCGCGTGTCGCCGGGCAGCGACGAGACGGCGAGCGCGACCATCAGAGCGCTGGTCACCCACGTGCAGCGAAGAATCGGCTCGGCCCACGTCGGGCGCGTCTTCAGCCAACGCACCGCGAGCACGGCGCCGGCGATGACGAACAGGGCGGCGTAGATGGCGTTGTAGGCGAACGGCAGCACGCCGGCCGGCGCGTAACCGAGGCTCGCCTTCAGGTCGGCCAGCAGCTGCTTCAGAATTCCCGGCACCAGCTGGCCGCACGTCTGAAACGCGAAATAGCTGAAGAAGTAGAGCGCGTAGATCCACCGCGGCGCCTGGCTCGATTTCAGAACGCGGAACGTGGTGTGCGCGCCGACGAGGGCAGTGAGGAAGAAGGCGGGCGGCGCTCCGAGCAGCCCCCACGCCATCAGGCCCAGCTGGCCGCCGACGACGAGAATGGGGACGACGGGGCTCTTCGCATCGGGGTCGCGCAGCTCGAGCGCGGCGGTGAGCGCGAGGGCGAAGAACGGTGCCCACGTGCCCCAGTTGAGGCCGTCGGCAAGCAGCGCGTAGTGAAGGCGGGCTCCGAAGATGACAGCGAGGTACAGCGGCGCGAGGTAGGCGAAGAGCTTCGCGTCCGTGCCCTGCACGCCCGAGCGTGCGTTGAGCCAGAGCAAGCCGACGGGGATCGCCATCAGCCACAGCGCGGCCCCGTGAAAGCCA
>JAYUXE010001199.1:0-2844 GCA_043753165.1 Archangiaceae bacterium
GGTTTATTTACACCATCACCGGGTCGCGACACACGGCCGCTGTGGAGGCGGGGCATGGTGCGGCCCGACCCAGATGCCAACGGCCTGAACCATGACGAACAGCCAGAGCGCCAGAACAGCGGGCAGCGGCCACAACGACGAAGCGGTTTTCGTGTGCATGCCCGAAGTTCTACGGGTGGTACGAGCGCGTCGGTAGACGGCCCGCGCGCACAGCCGTCATGCCGGTTGCGAGGGGGGCTGCCAGCCCGGCAACGTCTTCACCGCTTCGGTGAGGAAGGCGACGAACGCCTTGATGCGTTCGGGCTGAAAGCGCGTCGGCAGATACAGCGCATGCACCTCATCGAGCGCAGGACCCCAGCCGGGCAGGACCTGGACGAGCTCACCCGCTTCCAATTCCTTCTGGACGAGCACGCGGCCCATGCGGCCGATGCCCACGTGCTGCAGCAGCGCGTTCTTCAGCGCGGCCGAGTTGTTCAGCGTCAGCCACGCGTTCACCGCGACCTTCACCTGCGCGGAATCGGGGCCGTACAGCTGTTCACTCTTCGACGAGTCGTACCGAAGAAAGGTGTGGTCGACGAGCTCGCGCGGGTGCTGCGGCGTGCCGTGCTCCTTCAAGTACGCGGGCGTCGCGAGGAGCACGGAATCGAAACGACCCAACGCCTTGGCAATCACCGACGAATCGTTGGGCCCGTTGAAGCGGACGGCGACGTCGACGGCGTCCTCGACCAGGTCGACCAGGCGGTCAGTCAGCGTGAGGTCGATGCGGATCTCGGGGTGCTGTGCATGAAACGCACAGACGATGGGGGTGAACGCGGTCTGGCCGAACGAGACGGGGAAGTTGAGGCGAAGCATGCCGGCGATTTTCTCGCGATCGCGGACGACGCTGGACTCGAGGTGCCCGACGTCAGCCACGAGCCGCTTGCTCGCCTCGTAGTACCGCTGCCCCGCTTCCGTCGGCTGCACCCCATGCGTGTTCCGCGCGAGCAGCCGCACCTTCAGGTGCTTCTCGAGGTGCTCGAGCCGCTTCGACACCGTGGGCTGGCTCGTCTTCAGCTCTTTCGCCACCGCCGACAAGCTGCCCGTCTCGACGATGCGCACGTACATCGCCATCAGCTCGATGCGATCCATAGCGTTTCACTCTCGCAGGCAACGCCCGCGCGCGGTCATGCCCTGAACAAATAACCGACGTTCGCTGCCGGCATGACCGGTGGTAGAGCGAAGCCGCCGTGAAACCCTGGAAGACGCTGGCGCAGGCCCCCGGCCTCGAAGGCCAAACGCTGATGCTGCAGGAACGCGATGGCGTCTTCGTCATTCGCTCGGGCGGCCGCGAGCTGATGTCGAGCGCGCGCTTCCATTCCGAGCAGGACATGGCGGCCGTGGCCTTGAAAAAGGTGAAGGCGCCAGACCCCGTCGTGCTCGTGGGCGGTCTGGGCCTCGGCTACACCGCGCGCGCGACGCTGGACCTGCTGCCCCCGAAGGGCCAGGTGGTGGTGGCCGAGATTTCACCGGACGTCGTCACCTGGAACCGCGGCCCGCTGGCGCACCTGGCAAAGGCGCCGCTGGACGACCCGCGCTGCAGCATCGAAGTGGACGACGTCGCGAAGGTGGCGGCGAAGTCGAAGGCGCGGTTCGACGCGATTCTGCTGGACGTGGACCTGGGGCCGAGCGCGCTCGCGGCGAAAATGAATCAGCGGCTGTACGAGGACAAGGGCATCGCGTCGCTGAAGGCGGCCTTGAAGCCGCGCGGCGTGTTGCTGGTCTGGTCGGCGGGGCCGGACGCGGCGTTCTTGAAGCGGCTGGGGCGCGCGGGGTTCGACGCGCAGACGGAACGCAGCCTCGCCCGAACGGGCAACGCCGCGTCGCACGTCTTGTTTATCGCTTCGCTGCCTTCTTCTGGCCGATGAACGCGCGCACGGCGTCGACGAGTCGCTGACGGGCGGCGTCGAAGTCGGTGGCCGCGGGCGGGTCGAACGGAAAGAAGATGAAGCCGCAGTCTTCACAGACTTCGTAGAACTGATCGCCCTGCTCGAGGCGCACGAGGCTGACCCGGCAGGTCGGGCAGGTGCCAGTCGCATCGTCCGGAGCAAGCTTGCCTCCGACCGACGCAATTCCCGGCAGGTTCGAGTGGAGCAGCAACGCGTTCAGCTGGGCGCCGTCGACCCACTGACCGCACTCTTCGCAGGCGTAGATGCGTTCATCGCCGGGACTCACGAGCTCGGCCATCTCTGCATCGCACTGGGGGCAATTCATGGAGGCGCGCTTATCGCACGGATCAATCGACGTTGGTCAGCAGGAACACGTAGTCCTGATAGTCGCCGTTGGCCGCGTCTTCGAAACCAATCAGGTACGCGTGCGGCACCAACTGGCCCTGGCGATCTTTCAGCGGGTAGACGCGGCTGGCGTGAACCGTGGGCCCCGTGTTGCGCGCGTCCTGCGTGTACGTGTTGCGGTTGAAGGTGTTGCTGCTGACGAAGAGGCCAAAGGTCGCGTTGCCGGGGTCGAACGTGGTGCCGCTGTCCGGAGTCGTCTGCGGGTTCAGCGTCTGTTCCTGGCCCAACGCGATGGTGCCGACCAGCGAGGTCGAGACGCCGCCGTCCGCGGTCTGCACGTACCAGCCGAAGGGCAGTGTTTCGTTGGGCGAGTAGCGGGCCACGGGGCGCAGCGTCACGGGGCCGGCATCGGCTTTGTGGAAGAGCGGGTGGATGACTTCGTCACCGATGGGCGCGGCGCCGGTGCCCAGGATGAGGCCCGTGCCGCCGACGTCGATGCCGTACCCAAGGGCGGCGACGCACGACGCGAACGCCGGCTCGTTGGCGCCCTGCTCGCCTTTGGTCGCCAGGCCGT
>JAYUXE010001200.1:0-2843 GCA_043753165.1 Archangiaceae bacterium
GCAATCGACGGGCCCTTCACCCACAGCTCGCCGACGTGGCGGTCTCCCAGCTTCTTGCCCGCTTCGTCGAACGCACCCACTTCGTGCTTTGGAAACGTCTTGCCGCAGCTGACGAACTCGACGGCCTTCTGCGCCGCGATGCCGTCGACGTGCGCGGGCTCGGCGCGGCGGTCGGTCTGCAGCGCGTCCTTCTCGACCACGTCCGTCGACAGCTTGTCTTTGAGCGAGATGAACGAAATCGCCAGCGTCGCTTCCGCCATTCCGTAACAAGGCAGCAACGACTCGGGCTTGAGGCCCGCCTTCGAGAACGTCTCGACGAACGCCTTCATCGTCGCCGGGTTGATGGGCTCTGCGCCGCAACCGAACGCCTTCATCGACGACAGGTCCCATTTGGCCAGGGCTTCAGGCTTCGCCCGCTTGGTCGCCAGCGCGTACGCAAAATTCGGAGCGAAGCTGATGGTGCCCTTCTTCTTGCTGATGGTGTCGAGCCAGATGGTCGCGTTGCGCACGAACGCCATCGTGGGAATGAAGGTGCACGAGACGCGGTGGAACGTCGGGGCAATCACGAAACCGATGAGTCCCATGTCGTGGTACAGCGGCAGCCAGCTCACGCCGTGATCCACGTCGGTGTCCGTGTTGAGCCCGTCCCGCATGATGGCCCACGCATTCGCGCGCAACGAGCCGTGCGTCACTTCCACGCCCTTCGGGGTCGACGTGCTGCCCGAGGTGAACTGCAGGAAGGCGAGGTCATCGGCCGTCACCGTCGCAGGCGACTGGTCGGCGTCCGCCGGAGGCTCCGTGCGCAGCGTCTCGGCCGTGATGACACCCTGCAGCGACTTCACCTTTGCGGCGCCGGACCACAGCACCGCTTCGAGCTTCGTGTTCGTCGCGAGGTACGTCGGCTCGGCCTTCGTCATGATCGCGATCAGCGCTTCGATGTACGCGTCGAGCTTGCCGAGGGACAGGGGCGGGTAAAGGGGCACGGGGACGATGCCGGCCCAGACCGCTCCGAAGAACGTCGGCACGAAGTCCTCACCGTCGGGCATCACCATCGCCAGCCGGTCGCCCTTCTTCATCCCCTTGCTGCGCAGCCACGCCCCGCGCCGCATCGCCTCCGTTCGCAGCCCGTCGAACGAGTAGTGAATGTCGTTGCCGTCTCGGCCCAGGAACGTGAACCCTTTGTCGGTCAGGCCCTTGTTGGCATCCAGCGCGGCGACCAGGGTGGGGAAGTCGAAGGTCTTCATGGCAGGTGGGGAATACGTGCGACCCCGAAGGCCGTCAACACCACGACCGCGTGTGCAGGGGGTCCAAAATCCGAGTGCGAAATCCGCGGAATCGTCGAATTCTGTCTCAATCCGGTTAGTTAACTGTCAATTCGCATCTCGATGACGCAGCCGATGCGCAGCAGACCGAGCCGGTTGTTGCTCACAAATACGCTTCGGACGGGCTCCATCGGCTCCGATCCAACCCGCTCGCGTCTCGAGACGCGGAGGAAGGTCCTTCAAGCCCTTGATTTTAATGAGTGACGAACTGCGCCGAAAGTGGCTCAGATTGACACGATTTGACCGCTTCCCTACAAGGCCGCACCCATGCAAACCCAGCCGGCTGGAGCCTCTTTGACCGCAACGCCTACCTCGGACGTCGTCATCACCCGCGTCGAGACCGCTGCCCAGAAGAAGGAGTTCATCCTCTTCCAGTACGCCATCTACAAGAACGACCCCCACTTCGTGCCGCCGCTGCAGATGGATCGCGAGGTGGTCTTCAACGAGAAGAAGAACCCGTGGTTCGAGTTCGGCAAGACCGAGCTCTTCCTCGCCCGCCGCGACGGCAAAATCGTGGGCCGCGCCGCCGCAATCGACGACCCCCGGTACAACGAGTTCCACGCCACGAAGATTGGCTGGTTCGGGATGTTCGAGTGCATCGACGACGTCGGCGTCGCGAAGGCTCTGCTCGACACCTGCGAAGCGTGGGTCAAGGCGCGCGGCCTCACCGAGATGCTCGGGCCGGCGAACTTCAGCAGCAACAGCGAGTGGGCCGTGCTCATCGACGGCTTCGACTCCGACCCCGTGCTGATGACCACCTACAACCCGAAGTACTACCCCGCGCTGCTCGAGGCCTGTGGCTACACGAAGGCCAAAGACCTGTTCGCCTACTGGCTCGACATGGGCGAGCTGCCGCCTGAACGCGTGGCGCGCATCGCCGAGAAGGTCCGCGCGCGGGAAGGCATCGTCGTCCGCAAAGCCAACATGAAGGACTGGGACAACGAGGTGAAGCGGATCAAGAACATCTACAACGCCGCCTGGGAAAAGAACTGGGGCTTCGTGCCGATGACGGATCACGAGTTCGAGCACCTCGCGAAAGACCTGAAGATGATCCTCATCCCCGAGCTCACGTTGATCGCCGAAGTGAAGGGCGAAGCGGTCGCGTTCAGCATCACGCTGCCCGACGCGAACCAGGCCATCAAGGCTGCGAACGGCAAGCTCACGACGTTCGGCCTGCCCATCGGCCTCGCGAAGATGCTGCTCAAGCTGAAGAAGATCAAAACCGGCCGCCTCGCCATCATGGGCATCAAGACAGGCTTCCGGAAACGTGGGCTCGATTCGGTGCTCTTCCTCGACACGTTCCTCAACGCGCGGAAGCTCGGCTGGAAGGGCGGCGAGATTTCGTGGACGCTGGAAGACAACACGCTCGTGAACCGCGCGATCGAGATGTTCGGCGCTCGCAAGTACAAGACGTACCGCGTCTACGGAAAGCCGCTGACCGCTGGCGAGGCTCTGAAGAACTGATGCCGGCGGGGGGAAAACGAGGGGCCGAGCCGCCTCCGCGATTCGCGGTGCGTGCGC
>JAYUXE010001201.1:0-6705 GCA_043753165.1 Archangiaceae bacterium
CGAAGCTGCGCGAGGTTGTTGGCGGATCCGTGGTGGTGCGACGTGCCGTGCCAGCCCGCGTTGATGGGGGCCCCATTCGCGGTGAGAAAGGGGAAGGCCAGGTCGCTGCCCGCACGGTCGAACATGAACGTCGCCACGCGCGTGACGTCACACTGCAGCGCCAGCACCATCACGTCCGTCAGCTGCTTCATCTGCGTGCGGATGTCGCCCGTCGGCGGAGGACGCGTGCCCGGCATGCACGCCACCGAGCCTGCGGGCGACGACAGCCGCTGCTCGAGCTCGCGAACACCCGACAGGTAGCCTTCGAGCTTCTGCTTGTCGCCGGCGCCGAGCTTGGCCTTCAAGTCCGTCGCTGAGCCGAGCACCGAGTCGAGCACGCTCTTCCGGTAGAAAAGCCGCTTCTGCTTCTCGGCCATCGTCAGCATCGAGTCCGGGCCCGCGAAGAGGCGATCGAACAAGCTGCCCGCGCGCGTCTCTTTCGCCAGCGGCGTCGTCGCGTCCGCCCACGCAATCGCGCTGCGAATCGGCACGTCGCCGCCATCCGAGTCCGTGCCGAGCTCGATCGACGGGTAGCGCGTGAACTGCTTCAGCTGCGCCGCGGCCGCCTGGTCCATCGAGATGCCGCCCAGCGTGCCGGCGCCGCCCGGCGAGATGCAGCTCAGGAAGCTGCCCGTGCCGCGCGCGTGGCCGCAGCTGATGTTCGACATCTCTGCCGGAGCGTTCCGGATCCCCGACAACACCTGAAGGTCGTTCTTGAACGGAACCAGCGGCTGCATGATTGGCGCGAGCGTGTAGCTGGAGCCCACGCCCGTCGGCGTCCAGTCGTCCTTCAACGTGCCGCCCGTCGTCGTGCGGTAGTAGCCGTTGGGCAGGTACCAGGCGATGAGCCGCAGGGCCTTGCCCGATTGCGCGTGCGCCGTGCGCGGCACCATTGCTTCGAGAAAAGGCAGGCTCAGCGACACGCCCGCGGCGCGCAGCATCGTCCGGCGTGAAAGCTTGAAGCTCATGGCGTCACCACCACTTTCGCGCCGCGCCGTTCACGGAACTGCGTCGTCTTCACGACCTGCAGCGCCAGTGCATTCAAGCGGTGCCCCGTCTTCGACATCTGCATCGTCAGCGTGTCCAGCGCGCACTTGTCGTTCGTGTTGTTGAGCTCGCGGCCGATGGCGTAGGTGAGCATCTTTCGCGAGATGCAGCGGGGGACGCGGGCGTCGTCTTTCAACACCTTTGCCAAATCGCCCGCGCCGTCGAACGTGCGGCCGTCGGGCAGCCCACCCGTCGCATCGATGGTCAGCGAGCCGTCTTTGTCGCGCCAGTGGCCGACGCCGTCGTAGTGCTCCATCGAAAAACCAATCGGGTCCATCTGCACGTGGCAGCCCGAGCACGCATCGTTGTTGCGGTGCGCTTCGGCCAGCTGGCGCAGCGTCTTGCCGGTGGCTTCAGACCCTTCCGGCAGGGCGGGTACGTTGGGGGGTGGCGGAGGTGGCTCCTGGCACAACAGCTGGTCGAGCACCCACTTGCCGCGCTTCACCGGCGACGTGCGGTTCGGCGTCGAGGTGAGCGTGAGGATGCTGCCCTGCGTGAGCAGGCCTCCGCGCTGCGGGGTGTTCAAGTCGACGCGCTGCATTGCCGAGCCGGTGATGCCCGTGATTCCGTAGTGCCCGGCGAGCCGTTCGTTGAGGTAGGTGAAGCGGGCGTCGAGCAGGTCGAGCGCGCTGCGGTCTTCGCGAATGAAGCTGCGCATGAACAGCAGCGTCTCGTCGCGCATCGCCGTCTTCAGCTCTCCGTCGAAGCCCGGGTACACATCCAACGCGGGGCTCGCGGGGTTCAGCGTGCGCAGCTTGAGCCACTGCGCGGCGAACACGTCGACCAGCGCATCCGACTTCGGGTCGGCCAGCAGCCGCAACGCCTGCGTCTCGAGCACGGCGGGGTCGGTGAGCGAGCCTTCTTCAGCGACGCGCAACAGCTCGTCGTCGGGCGTGCTCGCCCAGAGGAAATACGAGAGCCGGGTCGCGAGCTCGACGCTGGTCAACGGGTGCGCAGAGACGGCGTCAGGGAAGTCGTCCATCTCGGCCTTGAACAGAAACTCGGCCGAGGTGAGCACCCGCTTGAAGCCGAGGCGCACGCCCGTCTGAAAATTGTCGCCCTGCCCTTTCGCGACCGCGATCAACGCAACCAGCGCGTCGAGCTCGGCTTCCGTCACCGGGCGGCGGTACGCGCGGTGGGCGAACTCCTGAAAGATTTTCCGCGCGCAGACGTTCTCAGCCTCGGAAGCCGGGTTGCACGAGAAGGTCCGCATGCGCAGCGCCTCGCGCGCGGCGTTCGGAGGGTTCGTCGGCCCTTCCACCTTCAAATAGTCGACGCCCAGGTCGCGGTCGTATGCGCGCGCGACATTCACGTTGCGCACCTGGATGCGGTGGTTGCCGGCCGAAACGGTGACGGTGACGGGAATCACGACGGGCTGCGCGCGCGGCGCTTTCACGTCGGACTGGTGGACGACTTTTCCGTCAATCATCACGTTCAGCTTCGCGGCCACCGAGCCGGCCTGGAACACGCGCACCGAGACGACGTAGTCGCCGTCGGCAGGAAACGCCTCGAGCTTGTCGAGGTAGTAATCGTGTTCCCACATGTCGAGCGTGGGCGTGGGCGGTGTGCCAGCGGTGGAATTGACGGGCCCGAAGCACGTGTAGTCCGAACCCGGAGGTCCCATGCCGCCCGGACACATCGCCGCGTGCAGCGACCGCGCGTCGTACTGGCGCGTGATGGGATTTGCCGGCGGCAGCAGCGCGGCGTCGACGATTTTCGAGGCAGTGCTTTCGTAGAGCTCGAGCAGCAGCGGCGACATCGCGAGCACATCGCCGTTGTTGTCGAAGCTGGCCGATGGGTCGGGAGGGAAGACGTTGGCAGGGCTCGTCGTGTCGCCCAGCAGGTCGCGTACCGTGTTGTTGTATTCGACGCGGTTGAGGCGGCGCAGCGTGACGTGGCCGGGGTCCGCGCAGGCGGCCGCGTTGAGCGCGCCTTCGGGAATGGTGATTCGGCCCTCGCAGGCAACCAGCACCCCGAGGGCGGCAATGACGACCAGCGCGCGCATGAGGGCACTCCCATAGCAACGAATGGGGGCGCGTGAAAAGCCGTGCTAGGGACCCGCGCCGTGTCGAAGAACGCGTTTCACATTCCGTCGCTCGATGGGCTTCGCGCGGTGAGCTTCGGCATCGTCTTCGTGGCGCATGCGGGCCTCGAGAAGTGGGTGCCCGGCGGTTTCGGCGTGACGGTGTTCTTCTTCCTTTCGGGTTTCCTCATCACCACGCTGATGCGCACGGAGTTCGAGAAGTCGGGCACGCTGAACTTGAAGGCGTTCTACCTGCGGCGCGTGCTGCGAATTCTGCCGCCGTTCTATTTCGTGCTGACGATCGCGACGGTGCTGACGGCGGTCGGCTTTCTCGCGGGCGAACTGAACCGGCAGGCGGTGGCGGCGCAGTTTCTTCACTACGCGAACTACTGGATCGTGGCGCACGGCTACTCGGGCCAGGCGCTGGGTACGGGCGTCTACTGGTCGCTGGCGGTCGAAGAACATTTCTACTTCCTGTTCCCCTGGCTCTACCTGCTGCTGCGCCGGTTGCGCGCGAGCCACCGCCGCCAGGCGATCGTCATCTGGAGCATCTGCGCGCTGATTCTCATCTGGCGCTGCTTCCTCGTCTTCAAGCTGGGCGTCGACACGAACCGCACGTACCTGGCCAGCGACACACGGTTCGATTCCATTCTCTTCGGGTCGGCGTTGGCGGTGTGGAACAACCCGGTGCTCGATGGAGATCCGAAGGGCAGCCCGGCGTTCTGGAAGTTCGTGATGCTCCCGCTGTCGCTCGCCGCGCTGCTGGTCGGCTTCTTGTGGCGCGATGATCAATTCCGCGAGACGGCGCGATATTCGCTTCAGGGGCTCGCGCTGGTGCCGATCTTCATCTGCGCGATTCGGTGGCCTGAATTTCTGCCATTTCGTTTGCTCAACACGAAGGTGATGTCTTTCCTCGGCGTGCTCTCGTACTCGCTGTACCTGACCCACCACGTCATCGTGTTCGGCGTGCAGAAGCACCTGCCAGACCTTCATGCGGTCGCGCAGGGATTGATCGCCTTCGGTCTCGCGTTGGGGCTGTCGTACGGCGTCTACCTCGCGATCGAAAAACCGTGCGCGCGCCTGCGCAAACGCCTCAACGCCTGAACCGGAGCCGCCCATGCGTGCAGCCTTCCTCGTTGGTCTGATGTGCCTGTCGGTGGGCTGCAAGTCGGGGGCGGCGGCGGCGGCTGAACGCGACTACAAGAAACCGGTGAAGCCTTCGAAGGGGCTGACGCCGGCTCCGCTGCTGTCGCGTGGGAAGTCGGTGGACAGCAACCTGATGGCGAGCAGCCCGGACAAGCTGACCGACGGCAAATACAAGGACGGCTCGTGGGCGGCGAAGATGCCGACGGCCGAGAAGCCGGCGTGGGTGCAAATCGAGATCGGCCGCGGCCCGGAAAAGCTGCTGCTCGCGTGGACGGCGTCGGGTTGCTTCAACCACAAAGAGACGCAGTACGGCGGGCCGGGCAGCTATCGCATCGAAGTGTCCCCTGATGCGAAGGCCTGGAAGACGGTCACGACGGTGACGGACAACGCGTACCGTACGCGCGAGCACGGCTTCGACTTCGCGGGCAACCGCTACGTGCGGTGGGTGGTGACGGGCCCGAGCAAGGACACATACGAGTACGGCATTCAACCCGACGAGCTCGACATCCACGACATCAGCGGCGGCGCGGAAGACACCTGGTTCTTTCTGGGCGACAGCATCACGGCGATGGCGTTCAACCGGAGCCCGAAGACGCAGCCGTCATTCGCGGAATTGGTCGCGAAGAAACACCCCGGTTACTTCCCGATGATGTTGAACGGCGGGCAGGGGTTCGAGAAGAGCAGCGACGGCGTCGCGCGGCTGCCGCGGTTGCTCAAGGAACATCCGGAAGTGAAGTACTGGGCGATCGGCTACGGCACGAATGACACCGCGGGGAACAACGAAGACATCGCGTCGTTTCAGAAGAACCTCGAGGACATGATCGCGATGTTGAAAGAGGCGAAGCGGGTGCCGGTGATTGCGCGGATTCCGTTCGCTCCGAAGGAACACGACACGATTCCGAAGTTCAACGAGGTCATCGACGCGCTGACGAAGAAGCACGGCCTCACGCCGGGGCCTGACCTGTATGCGCACTTCAAGGCGCACGTCGACGAGCTCGAAGACGGACTGCACCCGAATGAAAAGGGAGCGACCTCGATCAACCGCCTGTGGGCGGCCGCGATGGATTCGCTCTACTGATCAGTGTCTCGCGCAAGAACGCGGGCGCAGCAGCAGTGGGTGAAAAGTAGAAGCGCTCGGGGCGGGTCTTCAGCAGGCGGGTCGCGAGCGAGAAGACGGCCGAACGCGTGGCCGGCGAGTCGTCGGGCAGCAGCGTGTTCGAGAGCAGCAGCGGCAGGAAATCGGCAGGGGCGAGGGGCTCGAGGCGCTCGGTGTCGCTCCAGCCGAGTGTTCCGAGCAGTCGCAGTTCTGCGTCTTTCGCGAGCCCGGTGTTCCACGGCGTTCCGTGCACGCGGCCGTCGTCGCCGAGGACGACGAGCTCGTCGGCGAGCCGCAGCAGGCCGGCGTCGGACGCGAGTGCTCCGAGCGTCGACTTCCCCGCCCCACTTTCTCCAAGCAGCACCGCGCAGCGGGTCCCGTCGCTCACCGCGACGCTGTGAACGAGCATGCGGTTCTTCGGCAGCAGCGCCGCGGCAAGCATCAGCTTGAGGACGGATTCGATTCCGAAGCGCTCGTTCGCTCCGACGATTTCTGCGTGGCGGCCAGTGAGGGTCGCTTCGAAGCCTGCGCCGGTGATGCGGTTGCCGTGCATGACCGGCATCTGCCGCGGGCCGAGCGGTTCCGCACGGTCGTCGCATCGAAAGCGGAGCGTCCACGTTGCGGGCGCGTCGGTCAGAAAATTCTTGCACGCGATCTGGAGTGCCTTCGCCAACGATCCGGCTTCGAGTTCCACGGCGAACGTCTCTCCAGCGAGCGCAAGGTTCACGGCAGACACCAGGAGAAGGGCACGCTTCCTCCATTCGTCGGATCCCACGCAACGCCGCGGACTTCGCCGTCCGCGCAGGTGAGCTGCTCGAAGCCGTCGTGCGTGAGCGCTGGACTCCAGGTAACAACCCCGTGGCTGTCGACGGCGCCGAGGCGCGGCGGACTGACGATCACGGGTCCGGCCAGGACGTCCACGATGTTCTCGGCGAGACGCTCGAAGTGCGGATCGTCGCCCATCGCCGACACGAGATAGACGGTCGACCGAAGCCAAAGAAGGCAGGCGCAGTCTGAGAGCGCGATCACCTGATTTCCAATGCGATGGCCGCAGTACTCGCTTGGCAGTTCCCAGATTTCGTCGGACGCGCCGCACTGAATTCGAACGTGATGCGACGTCCCGAGGCCGACCGGGAATGGGGTTCGCGTCGGCGGCGAGCCCCACTCGGTGAGAATCTCGACGTTCAGGGCCACGGCCCCAAAGGGTAGTCGCTCGCCGCGCGGTCGGCTGGATTGGGGTGAGGAGGCCGCCAAGAAAAAGCCCGGCGCCCCCCTTCGGGACACCGGGCCGGATTCTGGATACGAACCGCGACTACCGGATGCAGCCGCCGTCAGCGAAGCAGCAGTAGCCGTT
>JAYUXE010001202.1:0-2836 GCA_043753165.1 Archangiaceae bacterium
ATGGACGCCCGGAACATCGAGGGCGACGTGCGGCGGTTCCTCGACGCGCGGTTCGCCGAGGTCGCTGACTTTCTGCGCAACAAAGCCTGATGGCGCCCAGGAAACAGCGCGATACGGCGTACGTCGTCGAGCAGGCCCGGTCGCACTACGACGCGTCCATCGAGCGCGGGCTGATGCAGGCCAACTTCCACGCGCGCGACGGCAAGCGCATCACGCTGGAAGACGGCCGCACCGTCACCGAGTTCATCAACTGCAGCTACTTCGGGTTCGACACCTTGCCCGCCGTCATCGCCGCCGCACAGCAGGTGGTGGCGGACTACGGGGTGCACTTCTGCTGCGCGCGCTCGCGGCTCACCATCGACCCGAACCGCGTGCTCGAAGAAGGGTTGTCGCGGCTGTTCGGTGGGCACGCAATCACGTTTCCCTCGGTGACCAGCGCGCACATGTCGGCGCTGCCGCTGGTCGCGAGTGGCTCGCTGCTTCCGCAGCGAATGCGGCGGCCGGTGCGGTTCGTGTTCGATCGCAACGCGCACGCCTCGATGCAGTACTTGAAGCCGGTGCTGGCGCAGGAAGCGCGGGTCGAAGGCATCGACCACAACGCGATGGATCAGCTCGAGGCCCACGCGGTCGAAGCGAAGGCAGCGGGCGAGACCGCGGTGTACGTCGCCGACGGCGTCTACTCGATGGGCGGCCTGTGTCCTCTCGACGCGCTGCTCGCGCTCAGCCGCAAGCACGACCTGTTTCTCTACCTCGACGACGCGCACGGCACTTCCATCTTCGGTGACCGCGGCGAAGGTTACGTGCTGTCGAAGCTCGGCGGCGTGCTGCCCGACCACGTCATCATCGCCTACTCGCTGGCGAAAGGCTTCGGGACGAACGGCGGCGGCATCGTCGTGCCGGCCGCGGAACAGGAAACGCTGGTTCGCAGCTTCGGGCAGACGTACGCGTTCTCGGGCCCGCTGGACTTCGCGATCGTCGGCGCCGCGCTCGAGGTGTTGAAGCTTCACGAAGACGGCACGGTGCGGAAGCTTCAGGCGTCGCTGCGCGAAAAAGTTTCGTGGTTCGACGCGCGCATTCCTCCACCAGACGACGGGTTCAGCCCGATTCGCATGGTCGAGGTCGGCGATGCAGACGTGGCGATTGCACTGGGTCAGAAGCTGCTGGCCGAAGGGCACTTCGTCTCGGTCGCGTTCTTTCCGGTCGTGCCACGCGGCAAGGCCCAGCTGCGCGTGTGCCTGACCAACGGGCACACCCGCGAGCAAATCGACGCGCTGTGCACCGCCATCACGCAGGGCCTGGCGTCACTGAAGTGAAAGGCTGGGTCGACGCGGCCACGCTGGATGCGGCACGCGCCGCGAATGGAATCCTCGCCGTGCCCACGTTCGCGCGGCCCGTCGTCGTCCCTGCGTCCGACCTGCCCATCATCACCGCCGACCTTCGGCTCGTTCACAGCGCAATCACGAAGCTGGTGCTCGGTGGCGCACGCGTGAAGCTCTCGGACGAAGTGGCTGACCTCGCGCGCGAATCGATTTCCCGTGGCGAAGGGCTCGGCTTCACCCGCTACGACGTCGTCTACGGCGAGGGTCACCGCGATTTTAAGATCATCGAGTGCCAGGCGGGCGACCCGTCGGGCGCAGGCTGGTGCGATGCGTTTGCCGAGACGCTACAGGCCCCGGGCCATCGCCGTTTTCGAATCGTCGAAGCGCTGGCGCAGCTGATCCGTTCTCGCGTGCCCGAGGTCGCCCGGCCCGCAATCGCCTTCGTGGTCGCGCGCGATTCCTTCGTGCGCAGCGACCACGCGCTGATGGCCCGAGGTTGCCAGGCGCTGGGGCTCGACTGCCGCCTCGCCGACGTGCGCGAGCTCACCCGGACTTCAGCAGGCCTGTTCGCCGGAACCGCGAGGCTCGACCTCTGCGTGCGCGACACCATCGACGAGCTCGTCCCCGGCTCGGTGCTGCTCGGGGCGTGGCGCGACCGCGTCGTCGAAGTGCTCAACCCGTTCGCGGCCATCGTGGCCGACGACAAGACGCTGTTCGAAGCCCTGTCGACGGGCGAGGGCGACTTCACCGCCGACGAACGCGCTGCATTGGCCCGCCGCATTCCCTGGACGCGCGTGCTCACCGCGCGACGAAGGGCAGACGTCCTCGCGCGCCGTGACGCCCTGGTGCTCAAGCCGGCCGATGGCTACGGCGGCTTCGGCATCAGCATCGGCTGCGAGCACGACGCCGCGGGCTGGGAAGCGAAGGTCGACGCAGCGCTGCAGGGACACTTCGTCGTTCAGCAATACGTGCCGTTGCCCGAGGAAGAGTTTCCGCAGCGGCTCAAGCTCGTCGGCAGCTTCTGGTGGGTGAATGATCAGTTCGCCGGTGGCTTCCACCGCGCCGCCGCGACGCGCGTCATCAACGTCCACCAGGGCGGAGGCCTCGTGCCGACGTTCTTCGCCGATTCGTGAGTCGCCACTCACTTCGGGTCACTCGCTAGGTGGGCCAAAGGTGTGGTGAGGTGCGGCCTCTTCTAGGGAGCAACCAATGGCGATGCAGATCGAAGGGCGTTCATTTTCCGCAAAAGAGCTCGGCTTTCTTGCCACCACGATGCGCGGGTTTGATCCGAAGAAGTCCTTCGGCCTCTCGCGTTCGGCGCTGAAGGGCTCGACGGCGGCGCTCGTTCACGCCAGCAGCACGCTCGCCGCCGCGACGGTTCACGCGATGCCGGTTCGCAAGCCGGGCGGTCCTTCGGCCCCGCCGAAGACGACTCCGTCGACGCCGAAGAAGCCGTCGACCCCCGCCGAGAAGCCGTCGACGCCCAGCAAGCCGGGCTGGACGCCGGGTTCGAAGCC
>JAYUXE010001203.1:0-2836 GCA_043753165.1 Archangiaceae bacterium
AAGTCGATCGCGCGCGAGCTGTTCGAGAAGATCGCGACGTTCAACGACTACATCAAGGACTACGGCCTGCAGCGCAGCGAAGGCGTGCTGCTGCGGTACTTAGGGGACGCGTACAAGACGCTGGTGCAGAACGTGCCCGAGTCGGCGCGCACCGAGGGTGTCGAGGACGTGATGGCGTTTCTGCTGACGACGCTGAAGCAGGTCGACTCGAGCCTGCTGGAAGAGTGGTTGGCGATGCGCGATGGCGTGCCTGTCACGGTCACCGCCTCGCCTGAAGAAAGGCCACGCCCGAAGCGCGACCTGGCTGCGCTTCCTCGCGAGCTGGCGGCGCGCGTTCGTGCCGAGGCGCATCGCGTGCTCGCCCTGATTGCGCGGAAGAACTACGAGGACGCGGTCGAGCTGCTGGTGCCGGGGTGGACGGCCGAGCGCCTCGAGGCCGAGCTGGCTCCGTTCTGGGCCGCGCACCCGTCGCTCGATGCGACCCCACGGGCGCGCAACCCGAAGCTCACCCAGCTGATCTCTGAAGAGCCTCGCGTCTGGACCGCGCGGCACACGCTGCTCGGGCCCGTCGCCGTCGCCACGCTCGACCTGCCCGAGGGCGCCGAGGTGCCCGACACCGCCGACGAGTGGATGATGGAGGCCACCATCGACCTCCGCGGCAAGCTCGACCCCGATGAGCCCATCTTCGACCTTCGCCGCGTGGGGACGTAGTCGTGACCCGATTCGAAGAGATCGTCGCTGAGGCATGGCGCGAGGACTAGCCAGCGAGCCGACGTTCTCCGAGCTGCGCGCGCTGGCCGACGTGCTGCGGATGTCGGCGTCGACGTCAGCCGCGTTGCGCCCCTTCGCGGTCGAGTTGTTCCGGCCGCAGAACGACTTCAACCAGCGGATCGTCGACGTCCTCGAGGACCTGGTCTGGCCGCTGACGCCGGAAACGATCGAGCAGCGTCTCGCCGAGAACCGTGCCGCGATCCGCAATGCGCGCGGAGGAAAAACGGGCCAGCTGATCGTCTGGACCAAGCGCGCCGGACTTGCCGGGCTCGAGGCCGCCCTGGTCGTGCCGCTCGATTCGATGCGCCGCCTCAATCGGCTGCTGGTCGAGGCGTTGAAGACGCGCGGCCCGGTGCCCAGCGGCATTTCGTTGATGGGTCAGGGCACCGTGCTCGAGCCGTGGTTCGACGCGCAGGGCCAGTTCGTCGACGCCGTCGCCCGCTTCGTGCGCGAGCTCGGCCCAGCGCTCACGTCGTATGCCGCTGCGTTCGAACGATTCGCTCCATCCAAGCTGCCGCACCTCTCGTCCGCACGTTGCGCATTGCAGATTGCGCGCCCCGGCGAGCCCGTCGACCCCAGGGCCGACGCCGTGCTGTGGGTTCCCGAAGACGAGACGCTGGTCGAAGGCGCCGCCGACGTGATCTCTGAGCTGTTCGCGATCCGCCCCGACCTGCGACTCGTCTACGGCGACACGTCGACCACACTGAAGCCCGACTGGTCGCCCGAGTACGCCGACTGCATCGGCGGCTGCTACGCGACCGGCCCGGGGACCCAGGTCGTCCACCTTCCCTTCGTCTTCTCGTCGCGCGCGACACCGGCGACCATCGAAGAACAGCGCCCGACCCCAACCGGCACGCCGCGCGTCACGATCATCGTGCCGTTCAAGGACAAGGTCGATCTGCTGCGCGGGCTGTGGACCTCGCTTGAGACGTACGACCCGGGCCTTCCGTACGAGCTGATCCTCGTCTCGAACCAATCGGTCGAGCCGATGACCTTCGACTACCTCGCCACGCTGCGCGACGGGCGCGTCACCTGGTTCCAGTGGGACCAACCGTTCAACTGGTCGGCGATCAACAACGCGGCGGCGAAGCGCGCAACCGGCGAGCTGCTGCTGTTCCTCAACAATGACATCGAGGCCACGCATGACGGCTGGCTGCGTGACCTCGCCGCGTACGCGACGCAGGAAGAAATCGGCGTTGCCGGAGCCCGACTTCTGTACCCCGACGGCTCGATTCAACACGCCGGCGTCGTCGTCGGCCTGCGTGGTCTGGCCGGTCACCCGTTCGCCCGCTGGCGTTCCGAGTACGGGCCCACGCCGTTCGGCTCGCCGGAAGCCACCCGCAACTGGTCCGCGGTGACGGGCGCGTGCCTGATGATTCGCCGAAAGCTCTTCGAAGCGGTCGGCGGCTTCGACGAACGCATGCGCGTCTCGGGCGGCGACATCGAGCTCTGCCTTCGCGTCCGCGCCCGCGGCCTGCGCGTCGTCTGTGTCGGCCACGCCGTGCTCACCCACTTCGAGTCCGTGAGCCGCCGGCACGATTCGGTGCCCGCCGAAGACGTTCGCCTCGAGGCCATCGCCTACGCACCGCTGCTGAAAGACGGCGACCCGTACTGGCACCCCCGCCTGTCGCTGGAAGTCGGCCACGGCGGAGCGGGACCCAGGCGCCCGGGAAGGTGACTGGCGCGGCGGGCATTTGGTAAGGCCGACGCGTGAAAGACGACGCGAAGTACGTCAACGAAGCCGCCTCGAACCCCGTGCCCGAGTCGTCGTGGGGGAAGCTGCTGCACTGGGTTCCCGAAGGCGCGAAGGTGCTCGAGGTCGGGTGCGCGCACGGCTCGTTCTCGCTGGCGCTGAAGCGGCTGAAGAAGTGTCACGTCGTCGGCGTGGAAATCGACCCCACATCGGCGAAGTCCGCGAAGGGCCGCACCGATGCGCTGTTCGTCGGCGACATCGCGAAGTTGCTCGAGAAGAAGACGTTCGACACCGACTTCGACGTCATCATCTGTGCCGATGTGCTCGAGCACGTCGCGGATCCCGCCGTGGTGTTGAAGGGGCTCGGCAAGC
>JAYUXE010001204.1:0-2835 GCA_043753165.1 Archangiaceae bacterium
GGCGAGCCGATGTACGCAAGCGGCATCACCACGTCCTGCCAGAACTCTTCCGGCGCAGAGCCCGTCGATGACGTCGAGCCCCACAACGAGCCCACCAGCTCGGCCACCCGCGGCCCACGCGCGAGCTGCTCGAGCAGCGGCTTGCCCGGCTCCATTCGCTGCAGCGCCTGAACGAGCTGCGCTTCCAGCTGCTGCTTCACCTGATCCGGAAGCTTGCTGCCCACGCGGCCCAGCGAGTCTTTGATGTCGAGCGCCAACCGGTTCGGCGCAGTGCTCCACGCCGTCAACGCCTTCGCGCCATCGATCGCCAACACCTGCACGAAGCCCGGGTCGAACAGCCGCTGGTAATCGCCCACGCCCAGCTTCTGCTGGCCGAGCCCACCCCCGGCCCCGAACTTCACCTGCGCCAGCGACGTGCGGATGTCCTTCGCCACGTCTTCGAGCTTCTCGAGCTTCGCCGACATGAGCGCGTCGAGCACGGCTCCAAAAGGCGAAAGCATGATCAGCGCATCCGGAAAGCCGACCGCCGCGCCTTCGGGCGATTCGCGGCTCGGGAACCAGAACGCCTTGTGCTCGGCGGCGAGGCGCGCCCCAAACGAGGCGGCGAGGCCCAACGCGATCACCTGGTGCTCGGGCTGGTTGATTTGAAACGGGCCTCCGAGGACCTTGATCACCGACTTCTCGACCTCGGCCCACGGCGTGGTGAGCAGATCGATCTTCTTCTTCTCGACCTGCTCGAGCACCTGTTCGAGCTGGGCCTGGGCGGCGGCGAGTTGCGGCGGCTGGGGGGTTTCCATTTTCGACGCTCATAGCACGCACCTTTCTGTCGGCTATGAAGCCAAACCTTGCTCCGGAACTTCCACTTCGCGCTCGCGGCCCTGCTGGTTTCGTGTGCCTCGGTGCCGCCTGCGCGGTTCGGCCAGGAAGTCGCCACGTCCTTCGCGCGCAGCCCGATGCGCAAGCTCACCACGCCAGATCTCGAGGTCTATTACCCGGCCCCCGCCGCCGAAGCCGCGCACGCTGTCGCCGCACGCATGGGCGAATGCCTCGTCATCCTTCGCGCGAAATCGAAGACGCAGCGGCCCCGCGATCGCGCCCTCGTCTATCTGACCGACGCGAACTTCAACAACGCGTACCTCAGCGGCCAGGCCGACGGCGAGCCGCTGCACACCACCGACCCGCTGTACGCGACCACCGAGTCCTTCCACCTCAACAACCTCGGCACCGCGGCGATCGCCGACATCGGCTGTCACGAGCTGCTGCACTACGTGCACTACGAGCAGGTCGACGGCTTCTGGCGCCTGGTGAACGCCGTGTTCGGCGACGTGATGCCGCCGCAGGCTTTCCTCGAACGCTGGTTCACCGAAGGCCTCGCCCAATATTACGAAGGCCGCCTCGGCCGGCAGGTCGGCCGCCCGTTCAGCCCGCTGTACCGGGCCGAGCTTGCCTCTGGCCTTGCGGAACGCGGCGGGTGGATTGGCGCGGGCGATCTCAACCTCGGGCAGCGCGAGCTCGTGCCTTCCAGCGGCGCGTACCTCACCGGCCTTCACTTCATCGAGTACCTGGCGAAGACGCACGGTGAAGAAAAAATCTGGGAGCTGATCGACATGCAAGGCCGTTCGTTCTTCGTGCCCTTCGGCGTCGCGCTGCGGTTCAAGGCTGTCTACGGGCTATCACTCGGAGCCCTCATCGACGCCTGGAGCGAAGAGAACCAGGCCCTTCCCCGCAACCGCCTTCGCCCCGACGATCAACGCGTGCTGCGCGACGCCGTCGGCTACGTCGCCCGCCTCGCCACCGCCAACGACGGCACGATGGCGTTGCTCACCGCCGGACGCGACGAAGTGCCCCGCCTGAGAATCCTCGAGAAAGACGGCTCGACCCGCGCCGAACACGGCCTCACCCTCTTCTTTCCCGTGCGCGACTGGGTCAGTGCGCATCCCACGCAGATGTCGGGCCTGTCGTTCACCGCCGATTCGAAGTGGCTGTTTCTGATGAACGACGACGTCACGATCATCGGTGATGCACGCGCGCAAATCTGGAAGGTCGACGCGCAGACCGGCGAGGTCGTCACCGTCTGGCAAGACGTCGGCGGCCTGGGCGGCTCGGTTCACCCGTCGGGCGACCGCTACCTCTATGTCGACTTGAGCCCCAATCGATCAGAGCTTACGGAATTCGACCTGCGCACGGGCGAGAAGCGGCAGCTGACGACGAACGGCGAAGGCATCACGTACGCCGCGCCCGCGTGGGATCCAAAGGGCCAGCGCATCGCGTACTCGCGGTTCAGCACCCGCGGGTGGGATCTGTTTCTGCGCGAGGCCGATGGCACGAGCCGCGCGCTGACGGCCGACGGCCAGTTCAACTACGGCGCACGCTGGGTCGACGATCAGCACCTCGTCTTCATGCGCACCGAAGACGGCCGAGCGCAGGCACACCTGCTGGATCTGCAGACGGGGGTGTTGTCGGTGGTGACGGACGCGCCGTTCGCAGCGTTCGATGTCGGCCCGCTTCCCGGTGGCCAGCTGGCGTTCCTCGACCGCGAGGGCTGGAACTGGTCGCTGGCGACGGCGCCCCTGAAGGTTCGGCAGAGCGTGGCGCTGACCACGGTGAGCGCGGCCGCGCCCGGTGCAACGACGACGCCGATCACCGTCGAGGCCGACCAGCCGTACCAACCGCTGGAAGGCTTCTTCGTCCCGCTGCTGCGCATGCCGTCGGTGGTGAACCTGTTCACCGCGTGCGACCGGGTGAACAACTGCCACCTCGCGCACTCGTACGCGGTGCTGCTCGCGGGCCGCGATCGCCTCAGCTTCCACAACTGGGCGATCGCCGCGACGCTGG
>JAYUXE010001205.1:0-6695 GCA_043753165.1 Archangiaceae bacterium
ATGGGCGCCGTCATCGATGGTTGCCCCGCGGGGGTCTACCTGACGACCGCGCACGTGCAGGCCTTTCTCGACCGCCGCCGCCCCGGGCAATCGGCCGTCACCACCGCGCGCCAGGAAGCCGACCAGGTCGAGCTGCTCTCGGGCGTCTACGAAGACAAGACCCTGGGCACGCCCATCGCCGCCGTGGTTCGTAACACCGGCCAACGCTCGCAGGACTACGAGGCGCTGAAGAAGGAAGACCGCCCAGGTCACGCCGACGCGACCTGGCGAGAACGGTTTGCGCATCGCGATCCGCGCGGGGGCGGCCGCACCAGTGGGCGAGAGACGCTGTCGCGCGTCATCGGTGGCGCGGTGGCCGAGGCGCTGCTGCTGCGTGAGCTGCCCGCGGTGAAGACCGTCGCCTGGGTCGCGCAGGTCGGCCCGCTGTTCTCGAAGGTCTCTGAGATTCCGACGCGCGCGCAGGTCGATGCGAACGCGATTCGTTGCCCCGACGCGACGGCGGCGAAGCAGATGGAGGCCCTGGTGCTCGAAGCGAAAGGGCAGGGCGACAGCCTCGGCGGCTGCATCGACGTGCGCGTGCTCGGCCTTCCGATGGGTCTGGGTGAGCCCGTGTTCGGAAAGCTCAAGTCGCGCCTCGCCGACGCCGTGTCTGGCATTGGCGCGGTGAGCGGGGTCGTCTGGGGCGGCGACGATTTCCTCGCCGACGTTCAGCGCCGCGGGTCTGAGTTTCACGCCGGCGGTCGCGAGGTGTATGGCGGAATTCAAGGCGGCCTCAGCAACGGTGAGCCGCTGTCATTGCGCGTGTTCTTCAAGCCGCCCGCGACGCTCGCCGACCACGCAAAGGCCGGGCGTCACGACCCGTGCATTCTTCCGCGCGCGGTGCCGGTGGTCGAGGCGATGGTCTCGCTGGTGCTGGCAGATTTGTGTCTGTTGCGACTGGCGCGGCCGCATCGCGCATGAGCTTTCCGGGAAGCCATCGGTCGTCGAAGGACGCGTGGGGAAAGTTCGCGGCGCTGGCTCCAGAAGACGCGGCGTGGATTGTCGATGCGCGCGTCGCGAAGCTGCACCCGTCGGTGCTGAAGTCGATTCGCAATCCAGTGCACGTCGAACGCGTCACGGCGGGTGAGGCGCTGAAGTCGACGGCAGCATTGGAAAAGATTGCTCCGAAGCTGATGGGCCTGAAGCGCGGCGGGACGCTGGTCGCCGTCGGCGGCGGCACGGTGGGCGATTTCGCGGCGGTGGTCGCGCACCTGGTGAAGCGGGGCGTCGAGCTCGTGCAGGTGCCGACGACGCTGCTCGCGGCGGTCGACAGCAGCGTGGGCGGCAAGGGGGCGCTGAATGTCGGCGCGGTGAAGAACGCGCTTGGCGTCTTTCACTACGCGTCGCGCGCGCTCGTGTGTCCTGAGTTTTTCGAGACGCTCTCGCCGGCACAGCACCGCGAAGGCATCGCCGAGGCATTGAAGATGGCGGTGTGTCTCGACGCGCGCGTCTGGCGGAAATGGGTTCGCGGGGCGCCTTCGGTGGAAGAGCTGGTGAAGACGTCGCGGCGACTGAAGGACGGGGTCTGCGCGGAAGATCCCTACGAGCAGTCGGGGCGGCGCTCGGTGCTCAACTTCGGCCACACGTTCGGCCACGTCATCGAGAGCCTGAGCCAGTTTCGCGTCCGTCACGGTGAGGCCGTCGCCCTGGGGATGCTGTGCGCGCTCGACGTCGGCCGGGCCGTCGGTGTCACGCCGCGCGCGCTCGCCTTCGAAGTGGAAGAGGTGCTGGCGCAGCGCGCGGGAGCGACCCGGCGCCGGCTCGCGGCGGTGCTCGAACGTCACTCGGTCGAGGACGTCGAGGCGCTGCTCGCGGCCGACAAGAAGAACGTGGGCAAGGGGCTGCGAATGGTCCTGCTCGAGAAGCCCGGCGTCGCGCGCGTCGTCGAGGTTCCGAAGTGGCGGTAGTCCTCGTCCCACCCATCTCGAAGTCGGACGCGCAGCGGGCGCTGGTGCTGTCGAGGATTCTGGGCGCCCCCGACCCGTTTCCCGATGACGATCTTCCCGCCGATGTCCGCGTCCTCCGCGCCGGCCTCGACACACTCGCTGCGGGCGGCGCCGACGTCGACTGCCACGACGGCGGCGCCCCTTTCCGTTTTCTGATGACGCAGGCCGCAGTCACGCCGGGAGCGCACCTTCGCCTGCACGGCACCGCGCGCCTCGCCCAACGGCCACACGCCGCGCTCTTCGAGGCGCTGGCCCCCGCAGCCACGCGCGGCGCCGGCACCTTGCTCGCCGACGTCCGGGCGCTCGAACCGCTGCCCGCGTCCTTCACGGTCACCTCAGACGCCTCGAGCCAGTACGCGAGCAGCCTTCTTCTCGGCGCCGCGGCCATCGCGCACCGCACGCAACGCCCCTGCGCCGTTCGTGTCGAAGGCGCGCGCGTCAGCGACGGCTACCTGCAGATGACCGTGAGGTGGATTCGCGCCGCCGGCTTCGAGGTCCGCGGCGACTCGACCTTCACCGTGAAGTGGGACGCACCCCGCGTGCTGCCGGAAGTTCCGGGCGACTGGTCTTCCATCGGCTACCTGCTGCTCGCCGGGTGGGCCCACGACGCGCAGGTCGCTCGGCTCTCTGACCCGTCACTTCACCCCGATGGCGCCATCGTCGCCGCGCTCGCCACCGTCGGCCTCACGGTGCGTGACGACGGCCACGTCATCGGCGCGCTGCTTGGCCACCTCGACGTCTCGGCCGCCCGCTTTCCCGACAGCATCCCGACCCTCGCCGCGCTCGCCTGCCTTCTGCCCGAGCCGTCGCGCTTCACCGACTGCTCGATTCTTCGAGGCAAAGAATCCGACCGCGCCGACGGCATCGTCGCCCTGGCTACCGCAGCAGGCGCAAAAGCCTGGCTCGACGGCGACACGATGCATCTCGTCCCAAAGGGGCAGATCGCATCGATCGTCTTCGACAGCCGAGATGATCACCGCCTCGCGATGGCCGCCGGCACGCTGGCCACCCTCGCGCGCGTGCCGCTGCGGCTGAAAGGCCCGGACTGCGTCACCAAGTCATTTCCCGGCTTCTGGCGCGAGCTCAGCAAGTTGGGCGTCCCGGCGCCGACGCAATGACCGAAAGCCACGGGTTGAAAATTCCGGCGCGGTTGCTGCACACGTTACGTCCCCATGCGGACTGCCATTCTTTGGATCGCCCTTCTCACAGGCAGCGCCAACGCCTTTACCGTCTCGAGCGCGATCACGACTGCCTGCCACGAGCCCATCACGATGGCAGCGCTGCGCACTGCGCGCGCAGGGACGTCGGGTGCCGAGCCGCTGGTGTCGATGGGCCGCAACGACAAAGCAATCGTCGACGACGTCGCCTTCATCGCCGACGCCGACATGCGTGACCTCGGTGCCGTCGCGCTGCTGCTGGGCGTGCGCGACAACGACCTGAAAGGCCGCGACCCGAACGAAATCGACTCGCTCGCGTTGATTCACGGCGACCCCGAAGGACAGCGCGAACACTGTCTGCGCGCGCCGAATCAAGACGAACCCGGTGGAACGCAGGCCGCGCTGGCCGAATGCCGCGCGTTCATTCGCGAGAAGTTCGCCGAGTCCTTGGATGGCCTCGATGGAAACGGCCGCCCCACGCTCGACATCCGGACGAACCTGCCCGTCGGTTTGTCGCTGCGCGGCAAGACGCAGGTCGCGCTGCCTCTGTTTTACGTGCGCATGGGCCAGGCACTTCACACGCTGCAGGACGGCTTCTCGCATACCTACCGGCCGGCCGACCGCAGGCACGTTTTGGTCACGCTCAACTACGTCGATGTGGTCGACAAGAACTACGCCTCAGACCGCGATGGGCCCGAGCACAGCATGGAGCTCGACAAGTGCGATGGCACCGACCCGGTGCAGCAGCGCAACCGTGAGCTCGCCACGACCGCTTCGACCGAGGTGATTCAGGCGGCGCTCGACGACAACCTCACGCGCGGCCAGAAGCTCGAAGCGCTCGACGTGCTGCTCGACAAGTACCTCGGCTACCAGAACGGCTGCACTGCTTCGAACAAGTGGTGCGACGCGCCGGAAGCCGCACTTGCGGCGAAGAAGGGGGCCTTGGGTTGTGGCGCGACGGGCGCATTTCCCCCGCTGCTCGCCATCTGCGGCCTGCTCGTCGCGTTGCTGCGGAAGCGGCGCGTGAACGCCGGCTGGTTGGTGCTCGCGCTGATGGTGCCGTTTGCGGCGCGCGCGCAAGAAGGAGCGCCACCGGTGGAATCGCCGCAAGCCGCCGAGCAGGGCACCGTCGTCCCCGTGACGCCCGCCGAAGTGAGCGCGGTGCAGAAGGAAACCGAGAATCGCCGTTCTGTCGTCGCGCTTCACGCCGGTGGCGGCGTCAGCCTCTACAACACGGCCGTTTCCGGAGCCGTCGGCATCCGCTTCCGGTTCAGCGACTACCTGCAGCTGGGCCTCGATGGCGAAATCAACGGTTGGTACGGCCTGCACGCGAAGCAGCTGCGCACGGGTGCGGCGAACATCTATGCGTCGCTGATCGTCCGCTTCCCGATGAAGTTCGAGCGCATCAATTTGCGGTCGAGCCTGTCACTCGGGGTCGCCATTCAGATGCTCGACCTCGCCGGCGTGCCCAGCGGCAGCACCGGCCTCTTCGCGGGCATCAACCCGCTGGGCGTCGAGTTCAAGGTCAGCAAGCACTTCTACGTCGTCCTCTACCCGCTGGGCCTCGCCCTTCCGGTGACGCAGCTGAAGGGCGCTCCATTCGCGTTCCCGCAATTCCGCACGTCGCTGGGCATCGAAATCCCCCTGTAAGCGCGCCTTCTCAAGAGGCCAACCCCCCCGCCGCCACTGGCGCTAAGTAGACACGCATGGGCTCGAGTTACGACGCAGTGGTGGTGGGGTCTGGCCCGAACGGGCTGGGGTGCGCAATCGAGCTCGCGCGCCATGGCAAGAAGGTGAAGCTGCTCGAGGCACAGCCCACGTTTGGTGGCGGTGCCCGCAGCGCCGAGCTCACGCTTCCCGGCTTCACCCACGACCTCTGCTCGGCGATTCACCCGATGGCCGCGTCGTCGCCGTTCTTCACCACGCTGCCGCTCGACAAGTTCGGCCTCGAGTGGATGTACCCGAAGGTTCAGCTCGCGCATCCCCTCGACGACGGCAGCGGCGCAGCGCTGTACCGTTCGTTCGAAGAGACGGCTGCGACGCTGGGCCCCGATGGCGAGAAGTGGACGCGGCTGATGAAGCCGTTCGTCGAGCAGTGGGATGATTTCCGCGGCGCGCTGTTCAACCCGGTGCTGCGCGTGCCGTCGAACCCGGTGCTGTTCGCGCGCCTCGGGCTTCACGCGATTCGTCCCGCGTCCGATTTCGTCGAGGAAGAATTCGAAGGCCCGCACGCGAAGGCGTTGTTCATGGGCTGCGCGGCGCACTCGTTCGGCCGGCTGACGAAGCTGCTCACGTCGTCGTTGGGCTTCGGGCTCGCCGTCGCGGGACACGCCGTGGGTTGGCCTACCCCGAAGGGCGGCACGCAGAAAATCACCGACGCCCTGCTGGGCTACTTCCGTTCGCTGGGTGGCGACGCGCAGGCCGACTTTTCCGTGCGTTCGTTGCGTGAGCTGCCCGAGGCGAAGGCGTACTTCTTCGACACGAACGTGCGCGGCATGTCGGCGATCTGCGGCGACGCGCTTCCCGCCAGTTACCACCGCGGCGTCGAACGGTTCACGAAAGGCAACGCGGTGTTCAAGCTCGACTACGCGTTGGCCGGCCCGATGCCGTGGACGAACGCCGCCTGCCGCGATGCCGGCACGATTCACCTGGGTGGCACCGCGGCGATGGTGATGAAGTCCGAGTCCGAGACGAACGATGGCCTGCCGCCGGCGTCGCCGTACGTGCTCGTCGCGCAGCAAAGCCTCTTCGACGACACGCGCGCCCCCGCGGGGAAGCACACGCTCTGGGCGTACTGCCACGTGCCGAACGGCAGCACCGCGGACATGACCGAACGCATCGAGGCGCAGCTGGAAAGGTTTGCCCCCGGGTTCCAATCGTTGGTGCTCAAACGAGTCGCTCGCACGCCGCGCGACTTCGAGTCGCACAACGCCAACTACGTGGGCGGCGACATCTCGGCCGGCAGCATCGACGGTTTGCAGCTGTTCTTCCGCCCCAACTTCTCAATCACCCCGTGGGCCACGCCGAACCCGAAAATCTTCCTCTGCTCGGCGTCGACCCCGCCCGGCCCCGCCGTGCACGGCATGTGCGGCTTCTGGGCGGCGAGAACCGCCCTGGGTCGCGTGCTCGCCTAGCGTTTGAACCGCGCCGGCTGAAGTCCGTTGACCGCGAGGACTTCGCCGTCGGGCACCGCGCCCGAGGCGTCGCGGGCCTGCAGCTTCACCGTCTTCTCGACCCCGGGAACGAGGTGGAAGAAGTCGTCGTCGCCGCGGAAGTGGTCGTCTTCCAGGTGCACCGACTGCGCGAACCGCTTCGTCTTCACCTTCAGTACCCAGCCGCCATCCCGCGTCTCGACTTCCGCGGTGAGGCCGAGCTCGACGCGCGAAGCGCCGCGGCCCACCGGGAAATGAAAGGCCTCGGCGACGCGCACACCCGCTTCGTCCGTCAGCGCCGCCACCGTCACGTCGTGCGACGCCGGCCCGAAGCGGTAGGCGTACGTGGTGTCGAAGAACGAATCGAACAGCGAGGCCGCTTGCAGCTCGACCGCTTCGCG
>JAYUXE010001206.1:0-6682 GCA_043753165.1 Archangiaceae bacterium
GCAAACCTGGGTGCACGCTTCACCTCGCGCCACATGTCCGAGCTCGGCTGCTACCAGCATGAAAATTGTTGCGAGCTCGGCGACGCCGGCGCGGGCCAGATTGGTTGCATCGGCCCCGCTGCGTGTACGGGAACCGGCTGCAACAAGACGTGTGACGCAGGCACGAGCCAGACGTCGGGTCAGCGCTACGGCCTCTTCGGCTACACGCTGGGCAGCGAGAGCATCGGCAAGGGCGTCGCGAGTGCGTACGACTTCTGGTGCAGCATGATGCAGTCGCCCTCGAACCGCGGCGCCATCTACGACGACGCCGGCACCACCATCGGCACGGGCAACTACGTCGCCAGCCAGCAGACCTGCAACGGCAGCTATTGGACGCTCGCGTACGGCAACGGCGCGACGACGGTGCCGAAGATTCCCGCCGCGTCCGCCATCTACAACCCGCCGAACCCGCTCAACACGTCGACGATGTACTTCGCGGCGAACTACTACGACCCGGGCAAGCCGCCCAAGCAGTCGACGGTCGTCGTCGCCGGCCACTGTTTCGACCTCGATAAGGCGTGGGGCAAGGAAGACAACGGCACGTACGAGACGCGCTTCCCCGACCCCGACGTGCTGCCGGAAGGTTGCCACCCGTACTACTTCCTCTTCAAAGACGGCGACGGGCAGCGCATCACGTACCCGACCACCGGCAGCTTCAACGTTGCCATCGGCGGGACGACGACGTGTCCGGTCAGCTTCGACGTGAGCCCTCAGCTTCCTGCCGACTGCGAGACGATGGTGATGCAGTGCGCTCCGGGAGCCACGCAGAAATGTTACACGGCGGACACCGCGACGCTGGGCAAGGGCGAGTGCCGCCAGGGCAATCAGACCTGCCGCAACGGCTTCTACTCGGCGTGCAAGGACATGATCGGGCCCTTCCCCGAAGCGTGTGATGGCCTCGACAACGACTGCGACGGCAAAGTCGACACGCTTCCAGACGGCGGCCTGCCCGGCGGCCAGTCGAGCTGCGCGGTGTTCGGTGAGCGCGGCATCTGCGCGTCCGGCGTGCGCCAGTGCACCTCGGGCCGGATGACGTGCATCGGTACGACGGCCCCACAGCAGGAAGTCTGCAACGGCATCGACGACGACTGCGATGGCAAGATTGATGACGGCTTCTCCATCACCACGTGCGGCGTCGGGGAATGCTTCCGCATCGCGCTCGAGTGCAATGGCGGCACCTCTGGCGTCTGCGTGCCCGGCCAGCCGACGGCGGAAGTGGCCGACTTCAAGGACAACGACTGCGACGGCATCGTCGACAACGGCTTCACCTGCACCGGAGCGATTCGCACCCTGCAGCCGACCACCGCGCGATTCGTCGACGGCGGCGTCTACCCGGTGTCGCTGCCGTGCAAGGGCGGCGCGCAGCTGTGCCAGGCCGACGGCGGCTGGAGCCCCACCGTCAACGAAGTCATCCCGTCGCGCGAAATCTGCAACGACAAGGACGACGACTGCGACGGCAAGAACGACGTCCAGAGCATCGACAAGATTGGTTGGCTGCGCTGCGGCACCGGCGCGTGCACCCAGTTCCCCGCGTCGTGCAAAGCGGGCGGCGTCGTCGTGACGTGCACGCCCAGCACCCCGGTGACAGAGTCGTGCAACGGCGTCGATGACAACTGCAACGGCACCATCGACGAGAACTGCCACTGCCGCTTCGACGAAGAACGCCCCTGCTACACGGGCCCGAGCAGCACCCGCGACGCAGGCGTCTGTCACCCCGGCAAGCGAACCTGCCCCAACGGCGACTACACGAAGTGCACGGGCGAAGTGAAGCCGACCACCGAGTACTGCAATGGGTTCGATGACGACTGTGATGGCGTCGTGGACAACGCGTGCGCTCCGGACGCGGGCGGCACGGGCGGCGGAACCGGCGGCTCGGGCGGCACCGGCGGAGGAACCGGCGGGACGACGGGGGGTGGCGCGGGCGGCTCGGGCGGCTCGGGCGGCACCACGGGGGGCGGCGCAGGCGGTGCCGGCGGCGGCGCGATGAAGTCGGGCTGCGGTTGCTCGACGGGCGCCGACGGCGCGATTGCCTTCGCCCTGCTCGGAATGATGGGCACCCTGCTGCGCCGCCGTCGGGCGTAGGTGGGAATCGGGCAAGCGGCGCCGGCCCTTCTTCTTCTCTCGGGCTGCTGCTTTGGCGGCAGCCCGTCCGGTGGCGCGCAAAAACGCCACCCGCCCGCGTCCTTCTCGACCGCGTCGGCCGTGCTCAGCTTCGGCTGCCCGCGCCCTCGTGGAAATCCGTGCGAGGCCATCTGGACCTTCGACAAGCTGCCCGCGTCCAACCCGCCGAAAGACACCCGCGTCATTCGCCGCGGCACGTGCTGGGAAGGCAAAACCGAAGCGCCGTGCTGGCTGATGTGGAGCGCCCTCGGCATCGACCTCGGCGTCACTGCCATCGATGAGAAGGAAATTCTCGAAGCGGGCCCGGGCTTCGTCCCCGTCTACGGCGCGGTCACCCCCGCCGCGCGGTTGGGCGGGAAACGCGGCTGGCTGCTGGTGCGTGGTGACAAGCAGCTCGTCGCGGCCGAAATTTCCGACAACCGCGACGTGAAGCGCATCGGCATCTTCCCTGCCGTTGACGACTAGAGATTCGTGGTGCCCGGGTTCGTCGCCGCGGGCGCCGGTTGAAAGGAGTACTTGAAGCCCAGCGCCAGCGGCTCGCCCTCGTTGTCGAGGTGCTTCATCGCCTCGCCCGTCTCGGTCAGCGTGCCCATCAGCGACGGGTACGTCTGCACCTGGATGTATTTCACCTCGCCCGAACCGACGTTCACGAGCACGTTGCTCACGCCGGACACACCCATCACGTTCACCATGTGCTCGCCCGGAGCGACCCCAATCATCGAGTACCGGTCTTGCGTCAAATCGCCCAGCGCCTTGTTGTCGATGGTCAGCGTGGCGTTGAGCCCGGCTCCGCCGCCCATGAAGCCCGCGGTGTTCCGGTACAGGACGATGAGCGCGCTGCCCGCCGCGGGCTCGAACTTGAACGCCGCAGCAGGCGGCTTCGCGGCTTCTGGTTTGTGTGCGCAGCCAGTGAGCAACAGGGCGATGACGAAGGCAGGTCGGATCATTTTTGGGCAGATACCCCTAACGACAGCGGAATGGTAGCGAGCGCGCGGTACTTGCCGCCCAACGTCTCGTAGACGGTGAGGTGGTTCGCCCGCCACGCGCCGAACTCGCGCCGCGACAGCCGCTTCGCCACTTCGCCGAGCATCGGGTCGCCCTTGTTCGCCACCGACCGCGCGAGGGTGAGGTGCGGCGTGTAGACGGGGTGGTCGCTGGTCACGTTCAGCGCCACGTGCAGCTCGCCCGCGAGTTCCGCCAGCTGGGGCACATCGCCTTCCACGCCCAGCCAGAGGACGCGGTCTGCGAAGGTGCCGGCTCCGCGAATCTTCAGCGACAGCGCCGGGTGCCGCGCGGCGACAGTCTTCGCGGCTTCGAGCAACACCGGCAGCTCACCTTTGAGCTCGCCGAAGAAAACGACCGTGAGGTGCAGGCCTTCGACCGGCGACCATTTCGCCGACACGGTCTCGCCTTCGCGCGCCATGGCCTCGCCGGCGCGGGCGCGCACTTCGTCACTCACATCGAGGGCGATGAACAACCGCACGGGGCCCGACGCTTTACGTAAAGTCATGCCGTGGGCAAGAGACCTTCACCGCTGTCGCGCCGCCGCTTCCTTCAAGTCGGAGGCGTCGCTTCGGCTGCCTTCGCGTTCGGCGGCCTGCTCGTCGCGCGTGGAGGAGGCCGGGGGCATTATCTGGCGCTGGCCCCGCAGCACGTGCGGCCGCTGATTCTTTCGGACAAGGCGTTCGGGGTGCTCTGCGTGTTCTGCGATCGCGTGCTGCCCGCCACCGGCCCCGGCGCTCGCGAGGCGCGCATCGCCGAACGCATCGACAAAGAGCTCACCTTCCACGCCCCGCGCATGCAGAAAGACGTCGAGCTCGCGCTGCTGTTCCTCGAGCATGGCGCCCTGCTGCACCTGAGCACCGCCCGCTTCACCCGCCTCGAGCCGAAGGAACAGGAAGCGCTGATTCAGCAGCTGCTCGAAGGCGCCCAGTGGGAACGCCAGGCCGTGAACGCGCTCAAAGTGCTCGCGCAGTTTTTCTATTACGCGGACGAACGCACCTGGGCCGGCATCCACTACGACGGGCCGCAGGGCATCGCGCGCACAGCCCCGCCCGCCGACTCGAGGCCGTCGTGAACGAAGACCTGCAGGGCCAGGTGCTCGAGTACACGGCGGTGAAGTCGTCGATGCTCGAGACCGTCGACGCCGTCATCGTGGGCACCGGCTGTGGCGGCGCGGTGATGGCGAAGGAGCTCGCGAAGGCCGGCAAGTCGGTGCTGATGATTGAACGCGGCGGCTTCTACCTGCCCTCGCGCGGCGACTTCGACCAACGCGAAGACGACATGTTCGCGCGCATCGACGGCGGCCGCGGCCTCGACGCCTCGCGCACCGGGCAGATGGCGCTCACCTACGGCAGCAACGTCGGCGGCGCCTCCGTTCACTACTGGGCCGACACCTGGCGCACCCCGAAAGACCGGCTCGACAAATGGGAAAGCGAGTTCGGCGTCACGGGCCACACCGAGGACGAGCTGCGGCCGTACTTCGAGCGCATCGAGAAGGACTTGAACGTTCACCGCGCCGAAGACGCGCGCCTCAACACGATGAACCGGCTGTTCGAGGTCGGCGCGCAGAAAGCGGGCATCGAAGTCGAGCGCGTGATGCAGGCGCGCAAAGGGTGCGTCGGCAGTGGCTACTGTCTGCAGGGCTGCTCGTACGACGCGAAGCAAAGCCAGCTCGTCACGCACATTCCCGAAGCGCTCGCGGCGGGCGCGAAGATTTTCGCCGACTGTCAGGTCGACCGCGTCTTGTTGGAGAAGGGCAGGGCGGTGGGCGTCACGGGCCGCTTCATCGACCGCGCGAACAACCAACCGTCGGGCCACAAGCTGACCGTGAAGGCGAAGGTCGTCATCGTCGCGGCCGGCGGCTTCCAGTCGGCCCCGCTGTTGATGCGAAGCGGCGTTACCAGTGCGTCGGGTCAGCTCGGCTACAACCTCGCGATGAACCCGTGCCCGCAGCTGTACGGGCTCTTCGACCAGGACGTCGTGATGTGGCGCAACATCCCCGCGGGCGTCGGCTCGACTGCGTTTCGCCTGCATCGCTTCGAAGGCGAGACGTACAAAGAAGGCGGCTACCTGCTGTACCCGAACCAGCTCACCCCGGCGATGCTCGCCGCGCTGCTGCCCGGCTTCGGCGACTCGCACCGGAAGTTGATGGACCAGGCGCATCGCATCGGCAGCGCCATCGCGTGGATTGATGACTCGTCGGGCGGCAGCGTCTCGCTCGACGAAGATTTGAACCCCGTGTGGGACTACGAGCTGCAACCGCTGGACGTGCTCACGGTTCGCGACGCGCTCGTCAAGCAGGCGACCGTGCTGTTTCACGCGGGAGCCAAAGAAGTGATTCTGCCCGACCCGCGCGGCACCCGATTGCTGGGCCTCGACGAGCTGAAGAAGCTTCAGACGGTGGACGTCGAGGCGATGATGTTTGCCGCCCCACACCCGTCGAGCATGTGCCGCATGGGCAGAGATTCGTCGACGTCGGTGGTCGACTGCGACAACCAGGTGCACGGGGTGAAGGGCCTCTACGTCTGCGACCCGTCGGTGTTTCCCACCGCGGTCAGTGTCGACCCTTCCGAAACCATCATGGCCTTCAGCTACCTCGCCGCGGCGCGCATGCTCGCCAACTGGACCTGACGACATGGCGCTCGTGAAGTTGATGCTGGCTGGCAGTCACATCGAAGCGCAGCTGGTGAAAGGGCTGCTCGAGACGGAAGGGATTCCCACGGTGGTGAACGGCGAATCGCGCTTCACCGAAATGGGCACCGAGGCGGGCTTCGCGGAAATCATCATCCTCGTGAACGAGGAACAGCTGTCGCAGGCGCAGCTCGTGCTCGACGCGCGCGTGGTGGAAGAAACCGCTGAACGTGCGGGTCAGATTCCGGAAGGCGCGGTGTGCCCGGTGCACGAGCAGGCGGCGACGGCCATCTGCTCGCGCTGCGGAAGCTACCTGTGCGCCGCCTGTGGCCAGCTGGGGGTGCCGCCGCTGTGCGAGGCGTGCAGCGAACGAATGGAAAAGCCCGCCCCGCGCACCAAGACGAAAGCCGTCGCGTGGTTGCTGCTGCTGCTGATGTTCGGCATCCCGCTGATTGGGATGGCGCTGCTGCGCATCATCTACGGGGCGCGCTGAAACGCAGGGCACTGCAGCACGGGCTGCGGCGGGTATTTCACCGGCAACTTCCGGCACATCAGGAACGCCGACCGCGCCGTCTCGACGCGGTGGTGGTGAATGCACTGGTGGCAGAGGCTGGTCGGAAACGGTTTCACGGACGATTTGGGGTATAGCAGCGCCCGATGCTTCCCGACCTTCAGCCGCTGGCCAGCCTCGAGCTGGTCGACCACACGGGGAAGCCGGTGCGTTTCGGCAGTGCCTGGGAGCACGGGCCCGCGTTGCTCGTCTTCCTTCGCCACTACGGTTGACTGCTGTGCCGAGAGCACGCGGCGGAGTTCCGCCCGCATGAAGAAGCGCTGAAGGCAGACGGCATCAACCTGGTCTTCATCGGCATGGGAATCCCGCCGATGGCGG
>JAYUXE010001207.1:0-2824 GCA_043753165.1 Archangiaceae bacterium
GCCGAGTGGACTGTTGGCGGCGACGCAGTCGACGTCGGGCGTCGCGCAGCCGGTGCCGCAGATTCCGTTCTCGACACAGTCATTCACGCCCAGTGACGCGCAGTCGGGGTCGGCCACCGCGCACGACAACACGCACACGCCGTCAGCGCCGCAGTGCTGATCCGCGCAGTCGGGATCCTTCAACGTGCCCAGCGGAGCCGGCGTCGTCAGCGTGCAGCCCGCGCCGCACACGCCGTCAGACTTGCAGGGGTCCGTCGCGCCTTCCCACAGGTCAATCGTCTGCTGAATCCACGCGACCGTCGTCGCATCCGTCTTCGCCTGGACGCCGTCGTAGAGGCAGTCTTCGTCGCCGTAACTTGTCGCTCCGGCGTGGCGTTCGACGCCGTTGCGCACGATGAACGCTGGGCCGCCCGAGTCACCGAAGCACGTGTTCTTGCCGGCCTGCTGGTAGTACCACTCGGACGAATCGACCGACGTCGGCGAGCCCTGCGGAACCGGGCCGGGGTGGGTGACGGCAGAAGGTCCGATCAGATCAATCGGAAACGCAACGACGCGCCGCGTGCCGAAGCCCTGGCCGTTGGCGTTGATGTCGCCGAAGCCGACGAACGTGTACTTCGGGCCGATGAAGTCGGGCGTCTGCGTCATCGTCTCGCGCAGCAGCGGCACCGCCTGAATCGGAGCGTCCGCCGCCAGCTGCACCAACGACAGATCGTTTTCCTGCGCGCCTGCGTACTGCGGGTGGCGAACGCTGCTGGTCGCGGCCACGCTGGTGCGGGTCAGCGGGTTGCCGGTGTCGAAGTAGACGCGCGACAGCGAGTTGTTGCCGCCGCGGCAGTGGCCCGCGGTGATCACGGTGCGCCGCGAGAGCAGGGTGCCCGTGCACGAGCCGCCCTGGCTGCTACCGACCATCACCACGTACCAGTGTGAAGGCTCGGTGACGCCGCCGACGATCGCATCGACGACCGATCGCGACTCGGTTCCGAGGGTGATTGCCTGCGACGGCTCACAGGCTGCGAACAAGACGACGGCGCAGAAGAACAAAACGCCTGAAGTGAACTTCATGTTGGAAAACCTGCTGGCAATCCCTTTTCGGCCCGGGGCTTCCTACCACTCAAACCGTTCGATGATCGCCGCCGCTTCCGGAAAATTTCGACGGCCGAGGCCGAGCCGGACGTGCGTGTCGCGGTACTCGAGCTCAGGCCCGGCCATCACCAGCACGCCGGTCGCATCGAGCAGCGCCTTCGAGAACGCCGCCGCACTGTCAACGCGCACGAAGCCGGTGGTGCCTGCGGTGGGCTCGACCCAGGTGAGGCCCTTCTGTGCGAGGAGCCGCGAAGCGATCGCCTTGTTGCCGAGAACGATCTCTCTGCACCGCGTGATCAACTGCTCGCCATGCCGAAGCGCGAGCGCACCGAGCAGCTCGCTGGGCGCTGCGTGGCAGATGGTCAGGTAGTCCTTGAACGCCGAAAGCCGGGCCAGCAGCGCGCGATCGCGGCAGGCGACCCAACCGATGCGAAGCCCGGCGAGCCCGTACGACTTGGCCAGCGCTCCCAGCGAGACGCCGCGCTCGTACAGATCCGCGACGGCAGGGTTGCGGCGGGCCGGGTCGTGCTCGAGGCCGCGGTACACCTCGTCCGAGAACAGCCAGAGCCCGTGCTTCCGCGCAAAGGCGACGATCGCATCCAACCGTTCGCGTTCGAGCAGCGCGCCCGTCGGGTTGTGCGGCGAGTTGATCACGATCACTTTCGTCTGCGGCGTGAGCAGGCTGGGCAGGGCGTCGGGGTTCAGCTGCCAGCGATCGGACTCGTGGGCTTCCCACTTCGTCACTGCCGCTCCCGCCGCTTCGGCGACGGCGTACAGCGACTGGTACGCCGGCCAGTGCGCAATGACGTGATCGCCCGGGCCGACCATCTCGTTGAAGAACGCGAAGATGGGCTCTGTCGCTCCGACGAAGGCGAGCACATCATCGGGGCTCAGTGAGTAAAGCGACGAAATCGCCTCGCGAAGCTCCGGCGTGCCGACCGCATCGACGTAGCCAAGCGGCAGGGCGAGCAACCGATCGCGCGCGCCGGCCTCGAACGCCAGCAGCTCGTCGACGGTGACCGCCTCTGGATCCGACGCGCAGGCAAGCAGACGCACGCGAAACTCGTGCTGAGCGAAGAACCGTTCGAGCGCGAAGCGGCGCAGCCTCAAAAAACGGGCCCCATCAAGTCACCGTGCGGGCGTTCGATGATCTCGGTGGTGACGAGCAGGTTGGCTTCGATGGCGGCGCCCGCACCTTCGAGCGCAGCTTCGACGTCGGCCTGCGGCCCCGAGATCGTGAAGTAGCCCTTGCCGCCGATGCCCTTGGCCAAATGCAGCCGCGTGATCCGCACGTTCGCGCGCTTCACCGCGGTGTCGGCCGCCTTGATCGCCGCCGCCACCGTGTTCGTCTCGACGATGCCAATCGAGTCTCCTTCGACGTGAAGATCACACTTCCCGTTCAACGCGCGAACCACGCCGGCGTCGATCTGCGACAGCAACAACCGATCGATCACCAATGACCCACCCGTCGCCTCGGCCGCCTTGAACGCCTCTTCGACGTCGGCCACCGGGCCCGAGAAGATCAGCAGGTACTTGCCCGGAGTGACCGCTTCCGCGAGCGCGATTCGCACGGCCGCCTGCTTCACGAGCGCGTCCGCGACCACCATGCCCCTGGCGATCGACTCGAGCTCGATGAGCCCCAGCGCTGGCCCGGGAAGTTCCAATCAGACGATGCGGAAGGTGTCTTTCAGCGTGCAGCGACGCTCGCGCGTGAAGCTCAGCGCGGTGGTCAGCCCTTCGC
>JAYUXE010001208.1:0-2824 GCA_043753165.1 Archangiaceae bacterium
TACGGAGGGTAGTTGAGGCCGCCGTGGCACTCGATGCAGCTCTTATTGAAGATGCGCTGAACGTCGGTGAACGTCGGCGTCTGGGCTGCCTCCGGAAGAACGCGCACGCCCGATGGAAGCCCGACGGTGTTGACGACGGCGGCCATCAGCGCGCTGTTGCAGCTCGCGGGGGACGGAAGCCCGGGGATTGGACGGGAGCCCGGCACTGCCGGATCGAGGCTGCGTTGGAGCTCCTCAATGAAGAAAGGCTCGTTGTCGTCGAGGACGTCAGCGAACGTATACGTGCGCGAGCGGCCGCGAACGCCGGTGGACCACTTGTCGACCGAGACGCCGAGCGGCTCGAGGAAGTACCGGTAGAGCGTCATTCTCGGCGAGTTGTAGCCGTACTCCTCACGGTCGACCGCGTCGCCACCCACTTCGGACTGGTCGGCGCTTGGGAGGTCAATCGGCCGCTGGAAGATTTCCTGTCGCAGCCTTTCGACGGTCAGGTCCGAAGCGCCCGGAAACGTGCCGACGCCGTAGCGCTGAATCAGACCGTCGACGGCCGCCACCGGAAGGCCGTCACTGAGATTGCGCGCGATGTACCGGTCATTGCGCCGGTCGAGGTTCTCTTTCTGAATGTCCGCTTTCCGCCGCGGCATCGTCTTCATCCGGTCTTCGGTGTTTCGGTAGAGGCCCATCAGGCTGGTGCCGTGGCGCGCATCGAAGAACGCGGTGTCGAAGGTCGGCACCGCCATGCTGGACCAACCGCTGCGCGTGCTGAGCGTGCCCGTCGAGTTGACAGTGAGGCAGCCCAGTCCAATCGCGAGGGCGATGGGGCGGGGTTCGACCGAGACGTTTCCGGTTCCGTCTGTGTGCTTTGAAACCTCGTCGCCGGTGCGGACCATGTTCAAGGCCGAGACGCGGTCGAACAGCTCGACCCCTCGGCCCTCGTCGAGGGACGAAGGGCCGTCTCCCGTGCCCGGGGTGAAGAGCTGGACGTAGTCGAGCGCGTCCCCGAGCCGAACGTTGGGACCTCCAGCACCGCCGAACAGGCGGTCGAACGAATAGGACACCGGGTTGAAGCTCCCCCGGACCTGGGGCTCCGTCGCCCCCGGCGTCGCTGGATCGAACGAGAACGTGGGCGTGCCGTCGGTCAGACCGCCTTTCAGCAGACGAATCTGGTGCTGGGTCGCGACGCCGACGGGCTGCAGCTGGAGCTGCTCGATGATGGCGCGCATGCCGGGGCGGCTGGCCCAGGTCCAGGGGTTGAGCAGCTTGCGGAAGGCCGCCGCTTCGACCGAGCCGCGGTAGATGCGGTCGCGGTTGAACGCGAGCAGGCCACCCCAGCTGTCGTAGGGGTCCCAGTTCGGCTTGTTCTTCACCTTCACGGTGCCGGACGGAATGCCGTCGGTGCCCGGCGTCGGGCCGCGGTTGGTCTGGTTGCGCGTGGAGTGGCAGGCGGCGCAGCGGGCGTCGTTCTGTTCGACACCGCGCGGGCGGTCGACGCTGATGTCGGCGAGTCGGATTTCGTGGAAGCGGAAGGTTTTCTCAACCCCGTCCCACTGCATGTATTCGATCGCGACCGGGGACGAGGCCGGGTACGAGCCGTGCGCGTCGAGGCCGATGGTGAAGACCGACTTGCCGCTGTTGCTCGCGAGCATGATGCGCGGGAGCTCGGCAGTGCCCGTCTGCAGGCTTTCGGAGCGGGTCATCATCAGCCAGCCGCGCCGGTATTGAACCGGAAGCGCCGCGAGAAACTGTGCTGGCGTGCGGATGCCGCTGCCCGGGCCCGACAGGAACGCGGCCAGGACGCCCGGGTCAATCGCATCGGCCACCAGCGTGGGGGCGAAGCCTTCGAGTGTCGTCACTGCAGGAAACGGATTGAACTTCGCCTTCACCGACCGCGCGGCGCTCATCGTCGTCGTGCACGTCGCCCCGACGATGACGCAGTCGGGATGCGCAGCAGCCATCGGGTCGAGGTCCTCGTTCCAACCGGCGAACACCGAGCCGGCGGGCGCTACGGGGGTGAGCACGACGGTGCCGCTCAGGTCGGCGCTGCAGCCGGCCCCTCCGGATTCAGTGCAGTCGATTCCGACGACGTTGGAGGTGACGCGGCCCGAGCCAAGTCCGGTGACGAGCACGCGCAGCGGCGCGGCCAATGCGGAAGCTGCGGTCAAAGCGCACGCCACTGCGCACGCGCGCAGAAGATTCGAATTCATCGTTTGAGACTCCGTTGAAGGGGACGACCGCCGCGCGCATGAGCACGCGGCGTGCCGCAATTTGCGCGAAGCAAACCCCTGAAGTTGCGGCGCGGACGTGACTTGCCCCGCCACTCGCGCACTTTTTGTGGCCCGCGCGGTCACATGAGACATGCGGCGCCTACTCGGACCATGGATGCCGAGGCTCCCTGCATCGGAAGGACGAGGGTCACGTTAGACCGAAGGTGAGAAGGCCCCAGAGGCGCCCAGGGTTGCGCTGTTGTTATAGACTCAATAATCTACAATTATTAAGATGGCTTCATGGGTCGCCCACGAGAGTTCGACAACGAGGTCGCGCTGGACTGCGCGCTGAGCGCCTTCTGGAGCAACGGCTTCGATGGAACGTCGATGGACCAGCTGATGGCCGAGATGAAGCTGTCTCGCCAGAGCCTATACAACGCCTTTGGCGACAAGGAAGCGCTCTACCTGACGTGTCTCGATCGCTACCAAAGCCAGAGCCTCGAGAACCTGCGCGCCCTGCTGGCAGGGCCCGTGCGCCGTGGCTTTGCGTCCTTGTTCAACTCGATTCTCGTCGAGCCCGACGAGGTCAAGCGGCGTGGTTGCTTCATGGTGAACAGCGCGAT
>JAYUXE010001209.1:0-6666 GCA_043753165.1 Archangiaceae bacterium
GCCGGGTCGCGATTCCTGATCGGGACGATGAGGTGCGGCTGGCCAAGGCTGTGCGCCGCAGCCGGGCGCTGGCCAAGCGTGACCACGACCGCCGGGTTCGCGCGGCGACCGAGATCCGCACGGTGCGCCGAGAGGCGGTCTACACCGCGCCCCAGCCGATGCTTGCCCCGGGTGGACCCCGTCCCGAGCGCATGCTCGAGACACCGCGCCACTGCTACGTCTGCAAGGTCGAGTTCCGTCGCGTTCATTTCTTCTACGACGCCATGTGCTGCGACTGCGGCGACTTCAACTACACCAAGCGGTTTCAGACCGCCGACCTGTCGGGCAAGGTCGCGCTGATCACCGGCGCCCGGGTGAAGATCGGCTTCCAGGCTTCGCTGATGCTGCTTCGCGCTGGCGCCGCGGTGATCGCCACCACCCGGTTCCCCAATGACGCGGCCGAACGCTACGCGCGCGAGGCGGACTTCTCGAAGTGGGGGCACCGGCTGCAGGTGCACGGGCTCGATCTGCGGCACGCGCCCAGCGTGGAAATCTTCGCCCGCCACATCGCCCGCACCCATGAACGGCTCGACATCCTGATCAACAACGCCGCCCAGACGGTGCGGCGGCCGCCGGGCTTCTACCGCCACCTGCTCGAGAGCGAGCAGCGCCACCAGGCCCAGCTGCCCGCCGCTTCTCAGCCGCTGCTGAAAGGCCACAGCGAAGTGTTGCACGCGCTGAACCCAGAGCAGGGCAACGGCCTCGTGCCAACCTGGCGCAGCCACGACCCGGGGCTCGGCATCCACTCTTCCGCCGCACTGTCGCTGGTGCCGTACGATCTCGAGCAGGCGGGCGACACGCATGCGCACCTGTTTCCGAAGGGTCGCCTCGACGCCGACCTGCAGCAGGTCGACCTGCGCAGCGTGAACAGCTGGCGGCTGACGCTGTCGGAAGTTGCGACCGCCGAGATGCTGGAAGTCCACCTCGTAAACGCGGTCGCTCCGTTCATCCTGTGCAGCAAGCTGAAGCCCGTGATGCTCAAAGATCGCAGCGAGCCGGGGCACATCGTCAATGTTTCAGCGATGGAAGGAAGCTTCTCGCGCGGGACGAAGACCGACAAGCACCCGCACACCAACATGGCAAAGGCGGCGCTGAACATGCTGACCCTCACTTCGGCGCCCGATTACGCGAAGGCGAAGATCTTCATGAATGCCGTCGATACCGGCTGGGTAACCGACGAAGACCCGGTGCACCACGCCGAACGTAAAATCGAAGAGCTCGATTTTCAGCCGCCGCTGGACATCGTCGACGGGGCTGCGCGCGTGGTCGACCCGGTGTTCGAAGCGGTGCGCACGCGGCGCAACCCGTTTGGGCTCTTTCTCAAGGACTACAAACCGACGCCATGGTGAAGCGCTACCTCGAGCTGCGGAAGAAGCGCTGGTTCCGCTGGTCGGCAGACGTCGCGATCATCTTGTCGGTCATCTTCGTGGCGGGCCTCTGGCAGACGCAGGGCCATCTGAAAGGCGCTGCTCCGGACTTCGCGTTGAAGACGCTGGGGGGCGGCACGGTGTCGCTGGAATCGCTGAAGGGCAAGCCGGTGATTCTGGCGTTCTGGGCGCCGTGGTGTGGCGTCTGCAAAATGGAATCGGGAAACTTTTCGTGGGTGAAGCGCCTGGTCGGCGATCGCGCGCACGTGCTGTCGGTGGCGTCGGCCTTCGATCAGATCAATGAAGTGCAGGACTACGTGGCGAACAACGGCGTCGACTACCCGGTGCTGCTCGACGTGGACCAGCTGTCGCAGCAGTTCAAGGTAAGCGCATTTCCGACCGTGTACTTCCTCGACAGCAGCGGGCAGGTGAAGCGGTCAGCCGTTGGCTACACGACGACGCTGGGCCTGCTTCTGCGCGTCGCGATGCCGTAGAGCAGCACCCCGAGCGCCCAGAGCGAGCCCGGAGCGGCCCCGCATCCCGACTTCCTCACCGGCTCGATTTTCAGAGGTTTTGGGCGGCAGAGGCCTGGGTTGTCGCGCTCGGCGATGCAGTGCTCGGTCGACAAGCATTGAGACGACAGGGTGCATGTGAGCCGGCACGTGGCGTCGACGCAGGCGCCTTCGGCGCAAGGCTGGGCGGCATCGCAGCTGGCGCCCAGCGACGGGCGGAAGAGACAGACGTGGTTGGTGCCCGAGCAGTACATCGCATCGGGGCAGTCGCTGGCGACGGTGCAGCCCTGCGAGCAGAAGCGACGGTCGCCCTGGCGTGCACAGGCGCGGCCCTGGCACTGAAGATCCTGGCTGCACTCGGACCCCAAAGCGATGCAGTCGGGGTCGCGAAAGGGGCAGACGCCTGACGTGCAGATTCCGTCTCCAGCGCACTCGGGGTTGCAGTCAGGATCCATCTTCAGCGTCGGGCAGCGAAGGTCGCAGACGTTGTCGAAGGTGCACACGCAGTCGGGGTCGACCGGTGTGCAGCCTGTCTTGCACGCGTCACCCACCTCGCAGGTCGACGCTTCCCACTGCGCGCTGATGCCGTCGATCCACCCGGCGAAGGCGTCGACGCGCACGTCGGAGGCGGTGCCCTGGCACAGCGGAAACCCGACGAGGTAGCTGGCGACGCCGGCGACGCGCTCTTCGTCGGTGTCCCCGGTGCGCATCAGGCCGGGACCACCCGAGTCGCCGTAGCAGACGCCGCTGACTTTGTCGGACGACTCGTAGTGAATCTCTTCCGCGAAGACCTGGACCACGTTCAGCGTCACCTGCCGCTTCAGGTCAGACCTTCCCTGTGGGTAGCTGTCGAGGCCGAAGCCGACGTGCCGAATCGCCGCTGCCACTGCCGGATTAAGCCGGTTGATTCGAATCGGCACCACATCGGTCACCGGTTTCTCGAGCTTCAGCAGCCGAAGGTCGGCCGAAGGTGCTTCGACGGTATCGACGACGGCGACGGTGCGAAGGGGGGCGGCGGTCGCATTTCCGAAGCTCACCTTGCCCAGCGCGCCAGGCTTCGCCTCGCAGTGCGCAGCGGTGAGCACCATGCGGGGGGAGATCAACGTGCCCGAGCAGGCCCCTTCGTCCATCTTGAAGTAGACGACCGCCGGGTCACCGTTGTCGACGCTGCCACCGACGATCTCATCGCGCGCGTGCCCGGCCTCCGGTTCGACCGGGACGCACGCCGCGAAGAAGAGCACCCCCACCCACAGACGCATCGGGTCATGGTTCTAGCTCAAACCAGCGGCCGACACCGGCAAGGCCCAGGTGATGTGTCGCGCGGGTGACGGCGACATACAGGGCGCGGCGCGATTGCGGAGCCGCAGGGTAGGTGGATGCCTGGGCATCGGGCACGACGACGACGTCGAACTCGAGCCCTTTGACTTCCTGCACGCTGGTCACCGTGATGCCAGGGGTGAACTGGAACTCGCCGTCTTCGGCGAGGCGCACGGTGACGCCGTGGTTCAGGGTGCGCGCGACCGTGCGGGCGGTGGTGTCGGATCGACAGACGATGGCGGCCGAGCCGGCCGGGTCTTCTGCCTGAATGCGGCGCAGCTCGTGGGTGAGCCACAGCGCGAGGTGGCAGCCGTTGTCGAAGAGCGCGCGGGTGATGGCTGCGGCGGGCTCAGAGGGTAGCGGCCCCTGCTGGATGAGGCCCCGGGCGAGCGCCGTCACTTCGGGCGGACAGCGATAGCTGACCTCGAGCCTGGTCTTCTCGTGGTGCGCGGCCGAGAGCTCGGCCATCACCGCGTCCCAGCCGGCAAAGTGCGAGGTGGGGTCGACCTGCTGGGCCGCGTCGCCCGCGACGATGACGACTCCGTTGGGGTTCAGGCTTCGGCCGATCAGCCGAAGCTCGAGTGGGGCGAATTCTTGAGCCTCGTCGAGCAGCACGACGTCGTAGGTCTGAAGCGACAGCGGCTTGTGCCGCTGGGCGGTGGCGCGCAGACGTGCGAGCTCGAACAGCACCGCGTAGTCCTCGGGGTCGATGGAGCCCGCGTCTTCGTTCGGTGTGCCGTCGTCGAGGCTGCGGCCGTCGACGGTGGCGAGGCTGCCCGCGTCGACGTGCGACCATTCGGTTTCGGACGGGTCGCGAAACTGCACGCGGGTGTGCAACGTCAGCTCTTTCACCGTGCGCTGGGCGAGCGCGCCGCCCGAGGTGGCGACGGCCTTTTCCATCCACCTCGAGTCGCCGAAGAAGAGCTCGAGATCCGCGCGGGTCGCGCGGGCGCGGCTGTGACTCGGGCGATCTTCATCCTGCGCGGGGCTGGGGTGCTCGTCGGCGAATGCCGTCAACGTGGCGGCGAGCGCGCCGTGCCGCTTGAACTGAATGACCTCGGCGCTGGTGCTCTCGCTTTGGCGGCGGGGCAAGTCGGGAAACGACTTTCGCGCGGCGGCCAGGGCCCACTGGTCGTACGTCCACACCTCGATGTCGCTGGCGCCGATGCGTTCGAGCATCAGCTGGGTGAGCCGTCGCAAGCCCTGGGTGGGTACCATCACCGCGGCGCGGAAGTCGTCGGGCGGCGCCAATCGTTTGAGCTCCAACAATCGATGCAGTGCCACGGTCGTCTTGCCGAAGCCGGCCTCGCCAAGGATCAGGGCATGGGCGTCGGCGGGCAGCTGAACCGCGCGCTGCTGGGCGGGGTCGAGCTCGACATCGAGGGGCGAACGAAAGGGTTTGCGTGCGGCGGGAGGCCGGGACTTGAGGTGCGGCGGCCTGGGGTCGAGCTGCACCCAAGCTGCATCACGAAATTCGACCACGCCTGCTTCGCACTCAAGCCGGGTGAGCTGGCCGTCATTCCAGGTGACGACGTTCTTCTGAATCAGCTTCCCGCTGACCACGCGGTCGCCAATCTCGACTTCGTAGTCTTCCCCTTCGTCGCACGCGAAGAAGACCTCGGCGAGCGGGGCCGTCTTCCAGTCGAGGGTGGAGACGCCGGGGTTGATGCGGGTCGCTGCTCCGATGAGCAGGTCGAGCAGGTGGCCCGACGTTTCGAGCCTCAAGTGCCCGTAGATGGGGCCGACGGCGTGAACGTGCAGCGCCTGCTGTTCGGCGACGCGCGCCTGAAGAGAAGGGCTCACGCCTGCCACCCAATGCGCCGTTTCATCGATTCTGAACTAGGCGGGCTTGCAGACGAGCAGAGTGTGGCTGACGCCGAGGTGGCGGTCGTCTTCGACCACCATGCCGGCCTTCTGAATGCAGCCGATGAGGTCGGGCGCCGAGTAGATGCGGCTGGTGCCGTTGGCCATCGCGGTGAAGTACAGCGACGTGGCGTGAAGGCAGTACGCGGCGACGGCGTTGGGCTGGCGATCCCAGAACGTGTCGAGCACGTAGACGCGACCTTCCTTCGAGAGCGCCTGCGCCGCGCGACGCAGCAGCGCGGTGATGTCGTCGAGGCCGAAGCAGCAGACGAACTGGCACATCCAGACCGCGTCCTGCTGACTGGGAAACGGACGAGAATGGTTCAGCAGATCCATTTCCACGCCCTTCACACGCGCCTCGAGGCCGTGCTGCTTCGCGTTGGCCATCGCTTCTTTGAGCTGGCCGGGGTGATCGAGGATCGTGACAGGTACATCGCCGCCGATGATCATCGCCCACTTGCCGGTGTTGCCGCCGACGTCGAGCAGCGACTTCGGCTTGCGTTCCATCACCACGGGCCTGGCGAGCGGGAAGACCTGGTCGGAATAGAAATGATCGAAGTTGAACCAGCTGGTCTTCGCAGGCTCGGGCAGCACGGTCAGCGCTTCGTAGATGTGAGGTGCATCCGAGAGCGTCTTGAGACCGACCGGAGTGCCTGTCTGCAGCGACTCTTTTAAGAAGGCCGCGCCCTGGTAATTCACGTCGGCGTTCAAATCCATGTGGATGCGCGTCATGGGATCGTGCTCGACGAGCCAGCCGGCTGGAAGCAGGCGGAACTTGTCGCCGCTGCGCGACAGGAGCTCCAACGCTTCGCAGCTGTCGAGCAGCACCCCGACGGCGTAGTTGCTGAGCTGGGTCTTCGCGACGACGTCTTCGCGGGTGGCGCCGCCTTTCGATTCCTCGACGGCGAGCAGCACCTTCAGGTCGCGGGCTGCTTTGGCCGCGTGGAACATCAACGGGGCCCAGGCAAGCTTGTTGGCGATCGCCCACGGCGCCATCGGGTCGGCGGTGTTCATGGGCGCGGGTCTTACGCTAGGCCCACGAAACTTCGAAGCGGAGCTTTCCCGATTGCTCACCGTGGGTTTCGACATCGATTTTTCCTACGGCTTTCGTAATTTCGAACACGTATCGAATCGCGCCGCGCCAGAGGATCGGGATGCCTTTGCGAACGGGCTTTGGGTAGACCAGCTCGAGCGCGCCGTTCTTTTCTCCAAGCTTCGTCCAGCGCGCGCTGACGGGGCGCACCGCCGACGAGATGAACTGTTCGATGTGCTGGAAGAGCGTCTGCGGAGCCGAGCCCCCTGACTGCAACAGCGCCTGCACCTGCGCCATCACCAGCGGGCCCATCGTCTCGGCGACGACGCCGTAGCCGACCTGTTCCACCGCCTGCTCGCCGAACTGTTCGTAGACCTTCAAGACGAGGCTCTCGCCGAAGCCCGCGTCCCACCACGACTGCGGGGCGGGGCGCATGAAGGCCGAACGCAAATCGGCAGGGAGCCCGACGAGGATCGCCTCGAGCATTCCCTGCTCGCGCACGGCCTTCACGAGGCCATTCATGTACGCGGCGCTG
>JAYUXE010001210.1:0-2822 GCA_043753165.1 Archangiaceae bacterium
GCCGCGTTTGCCGCCGCCGCGAAGTCGAACATCGTCGGAAACGCGCCGCGTTCGGACTTCACTTCCTGCGACACGGTGCTCAGCAGATACAGCGACGACCCCACCGGCAGCGCGATGAAGAACGCCGCCAGCTGCTGCCACCGCCCCCGCCGCAGCGGCTTCAGGACCAGCGGGGGAATCAGCGTGAGCAGCGCAATCAAGGGGGCCAGCAGCCAGATCACCGCCCCCAGATCGATCATCGTCCCTGCGACGACGCGTTCGATTTTCCCCCAGAGCGTCCCCCACATCCCCATGCCCAACGCCATGCGCGGCGGAAAGGCCGAGACGATCAGGGCAGTTCCCGCGGTGCAGCCGGCAAGCAAACCCCGGCGGAAGGCTTTCGAAAGGCGCGGTGAAGACATCCAGCCCCGTGCCTACTCCCGTTTCGACCGGCTGCCCGCACCATTCGCTTCCTGCCGCGGGCAGAAGGGTGGGAAAAGGCCCTCGCACACCGATGAAAGTCGTCCTCGTCGTTGCCTTCCTCGTTTCCTCCGGCGCCCTGGCCGCGGTGGATGCCGGTGTGGCCTGCGTCGAGGTCGAACAGAAGCTCGCCAACGCGCAGCGCACCCTGACCCAGTGCAACGAACGCGTCCGCAACAACGTCGGCGCGAAAGAACGCTGTGAGGCCGAGCTCGGTGAATCGGGCGAACGGTTGACCTCGAACAAGGAAGCGCTGGAAGCGTGCGCGGCGAACAAGGAAACGCAGTGCCAGGAAGCCGCCTCGTTCGCGCAATCGCTGCTGGGTGGGCGCGTTCGTGCGGTCGGCGCGTGCGTGCCGGCTCAGACCCAGCAGCAGCTGCAGGCGCTGCTCGACAGCTGGAATGCGATGAGCCGCAACCTCGCCCAGCTCGAGGACTACGCGAACGGCACGACCGACGTCATCCCGCGGGTGACCGGCACCAGCGACCCCGAACGCCGCCTCGCGCGCCTCATCGGCCCGAACCCGCGCAGCCCGTATTGGAACCGCCGCATCCTGATCGCGGCGATCAAGCTCACCGCGCCGTCGTTCTGGGAAAAGGTCCGCGCGCAAGGCGTGCAGGGCATCGACACGTTCTTCGATTCCAGCGGCCCGCTGCCGGCGGCGTTCATCAGCGAAGCGCAGGGCGAGCATCCCGAACCGCCGGGGCCCGCGGGACCTCCGCTGAGCGCCGCGCTGAAGCTCGCCCTCACGTACCTCGAGCTCGCCGACTGTGAAGATCGCCTCGCTCCGAAAGGGTGTGGCCGGGCGCGCCAGTTGGTCGAGCTGCTCGACAACACGGGGCCGTTGATCGTGCGCCGGCGCGTCGAAGAAATGTGGGCCACGCCGTGCGCCGCGCTGAGCTCGGATACGGTGCGCGCGTGGCTGCAGGACTTCCCGGCCAGCCGGCGCGAGAAGGGCACGGCTCCGCTGGCCGAGCTCTCGTCTGCCGCGCGCAGCAAGCTGTACCTCTGCTACCTCGCTGACGTCGAAGGCAGCGCCTGGTACCGCGCGTGGGCCATCGCGCATCTGCCGCAGCCGAAAGAGCTCGATGCGCGCACGCTGGCACTCGTCGATCAGTTCGCGACCTTCGTCCACGACGGCGACGCGCTGGACCTCTGTGGCCGCGCGGTGAAGGCGCTGCAGCGGTTGAAGCCGCAGGCGACCTGCGAAATCGCGCAGCCCGAAGTGCTTTCGGTGATTGCGGCCTGGTCGCAGTCGAAGACCCCGACGAATGCGCCGCCCGAGCTCGAGGTCTGCCAGCGCGTCGTCTCGCTGCTCTGGTCCGGGGCCGCGATCACCATCGCCGACGACTTCAGCCACCCGCCCACCGTGGTCGAGATGGTGCGTGAAGAACGCGACACCAGCCCCACGCCCGTCGCCGAGCTTCGCGATGCGTGCGATCAGCGCAAAGGCCTCGGGCCCCGGTTCGAGCTCGGCCTCGTCTCGCTCGCCGCAGTCGCGCGCGACATCGGCGAATCGGCGAACGTCTCACCCTGGCGCCTCGATGCCACCGGCATGCGCCCCCTCGAGCAGGAAAGGTTGGCCGCGGCGTCGCCCTTCACCGCGTGGGTGCAGCACCAGCTGGATCAAGACACTGCGTGCGAAGCGCTGGGCCTGTCGAAGGCGCGGTGCGACGTGTGCCGCGGGGAAGACGCGGGCCGGCGTTACGACTGTGCCGTGACGCACGAGCTCGAGGTCATCTGGGCGCGGCACCGGCGCATCTCGCTCGCCATCGCCGCGGGGCTGCTCGTCGGCACGTTGCTGCTCGCCTGGGCGCTGCGCCTTCGCCGCGCGCGCCGCACGTTCGCCGGGCCGGTGGCCACCGCGCGTGAGCACCTCGAAGGGCTCGGCCTCAACGCGCGCAAAGACAACTGGCGGCTCGTGCTGCCCTCGCGCAACGACGTGCTGAAGCTCGAGCTGCCGAAGACGCCAATGTGGGAAAGGTGGGGCACCAATGCCTGTGCGGTGCTCGTGCCCGGGACGACGGCCCTGCGTGAGTCCGATGTGAACCACGCGGCGGCGGTGGCGTTACGCGAAGAAGTGCACGTCGTCTTCCTTCTTCACGCCGACAGCGCGACGCCCGACCTCGGCGCCGTTCGCGCCACGTTGGACTGGGCTGCCCGCGGAGGCACGCGCGCCGTGCAGGTGCTGCCGCTGGCCGTCTCGCGCCTCGCGTGGGCGACGCGCGAAGAAGACCTGCTCGATTTGATCGAAGCGACCACGCTGCGCGGCAACCCGTTCGAAGTGCGCGGACCCGTTCGCAGCTCGAGCCAGTTCTGGAACCGCGAACGGCTCGTCGCGGGTCTGCTCACCGAGTCGCGCG
>JAYUXE010001211.1:0-2818 GCA_043753165.1 Archangiaceae bacterium
AGCCGCCCCAGACGATGCGCGGAAGCCGGCCGCCTTTCTGCGTCCACCGCGTCAACGCGAAGCCGACGCCGCCCAACGCGCAGCCCGTCAGCACCAGGCCGAGCATCCAGTTCGGTGCTTCTTCCGGCACAGGCGCCAGGTGCTTCGACTTGTAGAAGTACGACTTGTTCAGCACCGCGGGCTGCAGCGCGCCGTCGGGTCCGACAACCTGCAGGCGGTCGAGCTGGCGTTCGAGCTCGTCGGGAAGAAACGCTTCTTCGCGTTCGGTGATCGGCCGATCGAGCTCGTCGTTCTGCAGGTAGTCGAGCACCAGGCTCATCGGGGGGCTCACCGACGAGTACCGGCGCGTCTGTTTCCGCAGTGACATTCGCGCGGGCACCGACGTCGCCTTCAACAGCTGCCCGTTCAACGCTTTGTCGATCAGGTCGCGCGGCCGCGTCGAGCAGTTGTCGTTGTAGTGGTGGTACAGGTAGTCGCGGTTCTGAGGCAGCACGTTGTCGGCCAGCGACTTCGCCAACACGACCCGCTGCGCCGCTGTCAGGTTCAGCACCTGCAGCCGGACATCCCGGTCGTACTGTTGGTAGAGCTCGTAGGTGCCCAGCACCGCGGGCGTGTCGGCCACCCAGAACTCGAGGCGGCCCTGCACGAACTTGTGCACGAAGCCGGTGCTGAAATCGAACATGCCGTAATTGTAGAGGCGGGCGACGCGCAGCCGCTGGTCGACCACCACCATCGCCGAATGCCCCCACCAGCTCTCGAGGCTGTCGCCCGGGCCGAAGGTCGCGAGCGTGACGGTGAGATCTTCGCCCTGGCTCTCGCCCGTGCCCCACGGAGGCACCGACTGGGTCAGCAGCGCTGCGATGACGAACGGAAGCACCGCTTTCACGTACCGTCTTGGACCCCCACGGGCAATACCTGTCGAGACGGCCGCGCGTTCCTTGCTTCGTGGGAAGCCGAGCTCTGCAACGGCACCTGCTTCCTCGCGCGCGCGCGGCCGTCGGACGAGCCGATGGAAATCAAGCTCGAGATCGATGGCCTCGCTGCGACGCTGCTGCACGGCAACGTGACCCACAACGACGTCGATGCGTGGGGACAACCGGGCGTGGTCGTCGCGCTGTCGGACGAAGGCAAGGCTGCGCTGGCGCTGTTCCACCGGCAGGTGGCCGCCGCGGTGCCGTCGGTGAACGTGAGCCCCGCTCCGATGCCGCCGGGCGCGTTCGCCACCACCGCCGTGTTTCACAAGGGGGGGCACGCTGGTTCCCCGGAACAAGACGAACGACGGCCCGGCCGGGCCGCTGCTCGAGCCCGGCACGCTGCTCGACAACCGGTTTCAGATCGAGACGCACATCGCCACCGGAGGAATGGGCGAGGTCTACCGGGCGATGCACGTGTACTTGAAGCGGCCCATCGCCCTGAAGCTGCTCAAGCACGGCCTCGCGAATGATCCCGAAATGTGGGTCCGGTTCCAGCGCGAGGCCGAGCTCGTCAGCCAGCTCGAGAGCCCCCATGTCGTGCGCGTCGAAGGCGATCTTCCCGGCGCTGCCGCAGCCTTCCGCGAAGCCTTGACGCTGGCCGACGCCGCCAAAGACTTCGCCCGCTGGCACGGCGAGATCAACTTGCGCGCCCGGCTCGAGGCACGACTGGGTGGCGTGCTGCTCGTGCAGAAAGACTTCGCGCAGGCGCAGACGCTGTTCACTGCCGCGCTCGACGGCTGGAAGAAGACCGGCTGGGCGTGGGGTGAGTCACGCGTGCTCGCGAACCTCGGCACCCTCAAGGCGCAGTCGAATGACTTCGCCGAGGCGTCCCGTTTCTTCGGGGAAGCGGCTGCGGCAGGCGGACGATGTGGTGACTTGCTCTTTCAGGCGCGGGCGCTGTTGAACCTGGCGCGCACCGAAAAGCGCGTCTCACCGGGCTCCGAGAAGCCGACGCTTCTGATGGCCCGCAAGGTCGCCGCGGGCATCGGCTGGGAAGATGGCCGGAAGCAGGCCGAGTCGATGGCTATTGGTTGAACCAGCGCCGCTCGCTTTCCTCTTCCTTTTTCTTCTGGTTCGTCAGCTCGACCGCCGACTCGTTCTCGAGGTCGGGTTCGACCACCACGCTCGGCATGTGCGGCATCGTCTGGTCGCGCGAACCGCCCATCAACGTCGAGTCCTTCGGCACGCCCGCCGCCTTCAAAGCGCCCGGGCCCGCGAAGACCTGGGGGGGAACCGATGGAACCGGCGGAGGAATCGCCAGCGACGGAATGGGCACCGTCACCGGGCCAGACGTCACCGGTACTGCCACCACCGGGGCGGAAGCCACCGGAGCAGCTGCGGCCGCCGGCATCTCGGGGTCCGTCTTGGCCCGAGGAGCCGCAGCCGCTTCATTAGGGTGCGCCGGGGGCGCCTCCGGAGCGCCCGCGATGTTGTCGATCAACAGGTCACGAATGAAGCCGCCCACCGACTTGCCGGATCTCGCCGCCGCCATGTTCAGCGCCTCGACCAGGTCGGGCGTCGCGCGAAAGGCCAGGGTCCGAACCGAGGCGATCGTCTGCGTCAGTTGCTCGAGCGCCGTGCTCGGCCGGCTGATGGAGTAGTCGCCTCCGTCCAGCATTCCCTTGATGCGCCGCGCCAGGTCATCGCGCGTGCTCCACTGCCCATCGAAAAGTATCGCCTCGGCATCCAGATCAATTGGCATCAGGCTCATGTCGGCTGCCAGCGTCACACCGTCGCGGCCGAAAGATCAAGCAGCGTTGAACAGAGGATGTAGGTGGGAATGAGGCAAGCGGGCCTGCTATTTGGTCAGTCGCCCGTGAAGGCCTCGCCGCTGCTTCTTCTTC
>JAYUXE010001212.1:0-2816 GCA_043753165.1 Archangiaceae bacterium
GGTTTGATTCCGTCTTTCTCGTCATGGGCCATGTCAGAGGTACGCCTCCATCGGGGGGCAGCTGCAGACCAGCTTGCGGTCGCCCAGCACGTTGTTCACGCGGCCGACGAAAGGCCAGAACTTCCGCGAACGCACTTCGGGCGTGGGGAAGGCGGCGCGCGCACGGGAGTACGGCCGCGTCCACTCGTCCTTCGTCACGACCTCGGCGGTGTGCGGAGCGTGCTTCAGCAGGTTGTCTTCCTTCGACGCCTTGCCTTCTTCGATCTCTTTGATCTCGGCGCGGATGCTGATCATCGCGTCGCAGAAGCGGTTCAGCTCGGGCAGCGGCTCGCTTTCCGTCGGCTCGATCATCATCGTGCTCGCGACCGGGAAGCTGACCGTGGGCGCGTGGAAGCCGTAGTCCATCAACCGCTTCGCGATGTCTTCGACCTCGACGCCGCTGGTGCCTTTCAGCTTCCGCATGTCGAGGATGCACTCGTGCGCCACGAAGCCATTCTTGCCCTGGTACAGCACCGGGTAGGCGTCCTTCAGGCGGTGGGCGACGTAGTTGGCGCTCAAGATCGCCATGCGGGTGGCGTGGGTCAGGCCTTCACCGCCCATCGCCTGAATGTAGACGTGGCTGATCAGCAGGACGCTGGCGCTGCCGTAGGGAGCCGCCGAGACCGGCCCGGGTCCGTTCACGCCGCCGACTTTCACGAGCGGGTGGTTCGGCAGGTGGTCCACCAGGTGGGCTGCCACGCAGATCGGACCCATGCCGGGGCCGCCACCGCCGTGGGGGATGCAGAACGTCTTGTGCAGGTTCAAGTGGCAGACGTCGGCGCCGAAGTCGCCCGGGCGGCAGAGGCCGACCTGCGCGTTCATGTTCGCGCCGTCCATGTAGACCTGCCCGCCCTGCGCGTGAACGAGCTCGCAGATCTCTTTGATGTCTTCTTCGAACACGCCGTGCGTCGACGGGTACGTGACCATCAGCGCGGCCAGCTTGTCTTTGTGCTCGTTCGCGCGGGCCTTCAGGTCGGCGAGGTCGACGTTGCCGTTCTCGTCGGTCTTCACCACCACCACGCGGTAGCCGGCCATCACCGCCGACGCCGGGTTGGTGCCATGGGCGGACTGCGGAATGAGGCAGACGTCGCGGTGCCCCTGCCCTCGCGCTTCCTGGTAGCTGCGAATCGACAGCAGCCCGGCGTACTCACCCTGGCTTCCGGCGTTCGGCTGAAGCGACACGCCCGCGAACCCGGTGATTTCCTTCAACGCGTTCTCGAGGCCCTGGAACACTTCCTGGTAGCCCAGCGTCTGCGACGGCGGAGCGAACGGGTGCATGCGCCCGAACTGCGGCCACGTCACCGGCACCATCTCGCTGGTCGCGTTCAGCTTCATCGTGCAGCTGCCCAGCGGAATCATCGAGTGCGTCAGCGACAGATCGCGCGACTCGAGCTGGCGAATGTAGCGAAGCATCTCGGTTTCGCTGTGGTGCGTGTTGAAGATGGGGTGCTGCAGGTACGCGCTCTTGCGGCGCAGGCCTTCGGGAATGCTCGCGGCCGGCGAGGTCAGCGAGGCGACGGTGAAGTCGACCTTCTTTCCGCCCGCGAACACGGCGAGCAGCGTCTCGATTTCAGCAGCCGACACCGTCTCGTCGAGGTTGACGCCCAGGTGCGTCGCGTCGATGCGGCGCAGGTTCATGCGGTGCGAGCGTGCGGCGACTTCGATGCCGTCGGCAGCGCGCGGGTCGACCACCACGCTCAGCGCATCGAAGTAGTCTTGGTTGGCGAGCTTGAAGCCCATCTTGTTCAACCCCGCGGCCAGCGTGCGGGCGAGCGTGTTGACGCGGGTGGCGATCGCCTTGAGGCCGTTGGGGCCGTGGTAGACGGCGTACATCGAGGCCATCACAGCGAGCAGCACCTGCGCCGTGCAGATGTTGCTGGTCGCCTTCTCGCGGCGAATGTGTTGCTCGCGGGTGCCCAGCGCCATGCGGTAGGCGGGGCGGCCGTTGCTGTCTTCGCTGACGCCGATGATGCGGCCCGGCATGCTGCGAACGAACTCGGTCTTCGTGGCGAGGTAGGCGGCGTGCGGGCCGCCGAACCCCATCGGAATTCCGAAGCGCTGCGTGCTGCCGACGGCGCAGTCGGCGCCGAGCTCACCCGGGGGGGTAACGAGGCACAGCGCGAGGGGATCCGCGGCGACGATGGCCATCGCTCCGGCGGCGTGGATCTTCTCGATCAAGCCGCGGTAATCGAAGAGGCCGCCGTCGGTGGCGGGGTACTGCAGCAGGGCCCCGAAGATTTTTTCTTTGAAGTCGAAGGTGCGGTGGTCGCCGACGATCACCTTCCAGCCCAGCGGCTTCGCGCGGCCCTGCACCACGGCGATCGTCTGCGGGTGGCAGGCTTCCGAGACGAAGAACGCGCGGCCGTCGCTGTCTTTGCCGACGGCGTGAACCAGGTGCATCGCTTCGGCGGCGGCGGTGCCTTCGTCGAGCAGTGACGCATTCGAGATGGGCAGGCCGGTGAGGTCGCCGACCATCGTCTGAAAGTTCAGCAGCGCCTCGAGGCGGCCCTGCGCGATCTCGGCCTGGTACGGCGTGTACTGGGTGTACCAGCCCGGGTTCAGGAGGATGTTCCGCAGCACGACGCCGGGGGTGATGGTGTCGTGGTACCCCATGCCGATGAAGGACCTGAAGACCTGGTTCTTGTTGGCGACGGCTTCGAGCTCTTCGAGCAGCTGAAACTCGGGCTTCCCGGCGGGCAGGTTCAGCGGGCGCGTGAGGCGAATCGACTTCGGCACGGTGCGGTCGATGAGCTCGTCGAGCGTCTTCACGCCGACGG
>JAYUXE010001213.1:0-2815 GCA_043753165.1 Archangiaceae bacterium
CGAAGAAGTCCGACCGCTGCTCACCGCGGAAGAGTTCCGGCTTCTCAAGGAATTGCTGCTGGACGCGTGCGGCCTGCAGCTGCGCGATGACCTGAAGTACGTGGTCGAACGGCGCCTGTGGCCCCGGCTCGAGGCGCTCTCGCTTCGCGACTACGGCGGCTATTATCGGTACCTGCGCTTCGATGCGCGCGCGAAAGAGGAAGTCGAGCTCGCGATCGAGCTGCTCGTGCCGCACGAGACGTACTTTTTCCGCGAGCCCACGCAGCTCGATTCCTTCAAGCGCGAGCTGCTGCCCATGCTCAGTGTGCAGAACGCGTCGACGCGGCGCCTGCGGCTCTGGTCGGCAGGCTGTTCATCGGGCGAAGAGCCGTACACGCTCGCGATGCTCATCGCGGAAAGCGGGCTCTTCGAAGGCTGGGACGTGCAGATTCACGGCACCGACATCTCTCGCCGCATGCTCACCGCCGCACGCGCCGCGGAATACGGAAGCTCAGCGCTGCGCACCACGACCCCTGCGCAGCTCGCCCGCCACTTCGACCCGCTGAGCTCTGGCCGGTTTCGCGTGAAGGCGCCGCTGAAGAACCGCGTCTCGTTCGGACACTTGAACCTGCTCGACGACGTCGGCCTCAAGCTGCTGCCGCGCATGGACGCGATCTTCTGCCGCAACGTCCTCATCTACCTCGAGCCCGCCGCGCGCCGCACGGTGGTGCACTCATTCTGGGAACAGCTGTTCGCCGGCGGCTACCTGCTGCTCGGCCATTCGGAGAGCCTCTTGACCTTCAGCACCGACTTCGCGCTCGTTCAGCTCTCAGGTGACCTCGTGTACCGCCGGCCGATGGGGGCCTGACGGCGATGGTGAAACGCGACAAGAACATCCGCGTGCTGGTGATCGACGACTCGCCATCGAACCGCCGCGCCATCACCCAGATCCTCGAGGCCTCGCCCGGCATCGAAGTGGTCGACCGCGCGGCCGATGGCGAAGAAGGCCTGAAGAAAGCGCATGCGCTGAAGCCAGACCTGATCACCCTCGACCTCGAGATGCCGAAGCTCGACGGCTTCTCGTTTCTTCGCCTGCTGATGGCGCACTCACCCACGCCCGTCATCGTCCTCTCGTCCTACGCGCACGACTCGGACGTGTTCAAGGCGCTCGAGCTCGGTGCCTTCGACTTCGTCGCCAAGCCGTCGCGCGGCGGCAAAGACGACCTCGAGGCCGTGCGGGCCGAGCTCTTGCAGAAGGTGAGGTCGGTGCGGCTCTTGAAACGCGACGAGAAGAGCCCGCTGCCGATTGCGCGCGCGCCAAAGGCCCCGCCGAAAGCCACCGAGCCCGAGCCCTTCGTCGTCGCCGTCGGAGCGTCCACCGGGGGGCCGCCTGCCATTCAGAAGCTGGTCGAAGCGATGGCACGCCGGCCGGTCGCGCTGCTCGTCTGCCAGCACATGCCGCCGCGCTTCACCCACGCCTTTGCCGAACGGCTCGACAAGATCGGCAGCCTCAAAGTCAGCGAGGCGAAAGAGGGCGACAAGGTGAAGGCGGGTCATGTGTACATCGCTCCGGGTGGCGGCCACCTCGAGCTCACGCGGGTCGACGGCGTGCTCACCCTGACGACGCCCGAGAACACCCCGGTGGACAAGCACGCGCCCAGCGTCGATCGCTTGTTCGAGAGCTGCGCAAAGACGCTGGGCAACAAGGCGCTGGCGATCGTGCTGACCGGCATGGGCGTCGATGGCGAAAAGGGCGTGAAAGCGATCGGCAAAGCCGGCGGCGAGGTGTGGGCCGAGGCGGAAGAAACGGCCGTCATTTTCGGCATGCCCCAGGCGGCGATCGCAACCGGGCTGGTCGGCCGGGTGCTGCCGCTGTTCACGCTGCTCGTCGAGCTTCAAGAGCGAGTCAGACTCGGAAGCTGATAGCGTCGTAAACCTCTATGTCGATTCGTGCCCTCGTCGTCGATGACTCGCTCGCCCTGCGGCGCAGCGTGATGTACGCGCTGCAACGGCTCACCGAAATCGTCTGCGTCGAAGCGCAAGACGGCGCCGAAGCGCTGAAGAAGTTTTCGCAGGGCCGCTTCGACATCGTGCTCACCGACATCAACATGCCGGTGCTCGACGGCCTCAAGCTCATCAGCCACCTGCGCTCGGACGAAGCGAACGCACACGTGCCCATCGTCGTCATCACCACCGAGTCGGCCGAAGAAGATCGCGACCGCGCCCTGCGGCTCGGGGCCAACGCCTACCTCGTGAAGCCCGTTCAGGCGCAGGTCGTCCTCGATACCGTGAAGAAGCTGCTCTCGCTCTAGATGATCTCTACGCTGCTGTTCGTCGCCCTCGCTGCTGGCCCGTCGAAGTTTCCCATCGCCGAAGTCTGGCCGTACCAGGGCAAGCGCCTGCCGACAGGCGAGGTCGAATACACGTACGACCTCACGGGCCTGAAGCAGTTCGGCAGCACGCCCGACGCGGTCGCGGCGCACGGCGAGCAGAAGGTGAAGGACTTCTTGAAGGGCCTTCCGCGCGAGACGAAGGTGGTGCTCGCGCCGGCCAGCCCGTTGACGCTGGGAAGCGGGCGCGGTGCCGAACCGGGGTCGCTGGTCACGACGCTCGCCGGAATCAGTGACACGCGCGTGGTGTCGAATGATCCCCTCGCGCGCACGCCCGGCTCTCGCATGCGGCCCGCGCTGCACCCCGAGGAACCGAAGCCCATGCTGTCGGCCGAAGCCGTGCTGTGGCGAACGCGCCGCCTGGTCGAAGGCGCCGAGGCCGCGATTGCACTCGACAATGAACGCCTGCACGCCGGGCTGTGGAGCAAGCTTGCCGAACGCGCTGT
>JAYUXE010001214.1:0-2815 GCA_043753165.1 Archangiaceae bacterium
CGGATGACGACCGTTGGCCGCACGGCCGGCGTGTTCACCATCGGCGCCGGGTGAACGTGAATGCCGCCCTCGGTCGGGTGGCGATCGAGATGGTGCGGGCCGTTGCGAACGGTCGTCTGGTCTTTGCGCACCGGCAGCTTTTTCTTGGCGGCCACCTTCTTGGTGTTGGCGCGGGCGTTCATCGCGTTCTTCCGTGCGGGCGCCGCCTTCTTCGCCGTCGTCTTCTTCCCCTTCGTCGGCTTCTTGCTGCGCATCTTCGTAGCGGCCATGTGTGTCGGACCTCGAGAGACGGGTGATTGCTGAGCCCGTTCTTCAGCAAGTTCGGGACCGGCAGAGTCCGCCTTGCTCGCCTCCCCTGCGCTCGCGGCGAAACGCCCGACTGGGAAAGATCGCCCCGGGACCCGGCCCGCGCTCGTTCAGGACACCAACCTTAGAGAAACTCTATTTGTGGAGTTTGCCGAGGGTCGTGGCGCGTTCCACCAGCTCGGCCAGCGCCGCGGCGGTATTCGCTGAAGGGAATCATCGCGAAGCCGGCTTTGCCCGAGAACTGGCGGAAGAGGTCCGGGCTGGGCCCGAGCTCCTTCATCCACATGTCCCACGTCTCTTTTGATTTGGGCAGCGCCCGCGGACGGTAACGGCACACCAACACCCTCAAGCCGTCATCCACTTCCGCAGGCGCGCACCACCGTCGGGTCTTCAACATCGACTCGTAACGAATCGTGCGGCCCCTTGTTCCCCGCGGCGGACGGTCCGATGCCCCGTCTGGCCACTGTCTGTGCGAGGTGTTTATGCAAAGCGATTGCCAGACAGATCCACTGATTATCCGAGCGGTTGGAGAATGGGGCGGCGGGTCGGAGACGACTGTGCGGTTCAGGCTGACCGACGAAATGAAAATCGCCCCGGGCACCCAAAGGCACCCGAGGCGAGAATCTGCAGACTGCGCGAAGCGCTACTTGTTCGCGTTCTGGCGAGCCTGGCCCGTGAGCTCCTTGACCTTGCCCTCGGCCTGCATCTGCTCGTTGTCGATCACGGCCCCGACGCGGTTCTTCACGGCGCCGACGACTTCTTCGACCTTGCCCTTCACGCGCTCGGCGCCCTTTGCGACTTCCTGCTTCGTCTTGCCCTTCAGTTCCTTCAGGTTGCCTTCGGCTTCCATCTGCTCGTTGCCGATGACCTTGCCGACGGCCGCCTTGATTTTGCCACCCAGCTCTTCAGCGGCGCCTTCTCCACGTTTGGTCGCGTTGCTCATGGTGATGCTCCTGGTGTTGGGAGACGGTGAATCCCGTCTCGGCGTCAACCAGGCACCGCAACGTGCGTGCCGCGCCCCACCCCAGCGAACTCGCGGATTTGCATGCGAAAGGCTTGAGGCAGAACGCAACGCTCGCCAAAGAGCCCCACGTCACTGCTTGAGGGGGGCCGCCACGTTGGTCATCATCTCTTTCTTGAGCCGCACGTTCGAGCCCTTCACGTAGTCGCACGCGACTTCTTCGTCGGGCACCTTGGTGCCGTCCGCGCAGAGCAAGGTGAAGTGGTCGAAGATGGCGCTGCATTCGGTCATGCCCTGGCTCGAGCTCTGCTCGTCACACACCTCGACCAGCAGGCGGGCGACGCGTTCGTTGGCGACGGGGTCGGGGAGCTTGATCATCGCTCCGCCGAGCTCGGGCATGCGCTGGATGGCGTCGATGAGGGGCTTCCGCACGTTGGCAAAGTCCTTCATCGTCTTGCAGGCCATGGCGGCGCGGCCGACGAGGCGGCGCACGTAGATGCGGAAGATCTGCAGCACTTCCTGCGCATCGCCGGCGCTGGCGTGGTGCATTGTGATTTTGTCGATGCTGTGCGCCGCACGTTCCAGCGCTCCGCAGTCCGAGCTCTGGGCCAGCGCGCTGACGATCGCGACCACCGCGCTGCGGTGCGCTTCGTCGAGGCCTTCGGTCTTCTTGTTGCGAAGCTCGTTGCCCAGCGACTCTTCCAGCATCAGCGTGGCCTTGCTGTTGTAGTCCTCGTCGTCGACGAATTCCTGCAGCAGCGCGTAGCCGACGAGGCGCTTGTCGGCGTTCGTCGGATCTGTCGCCAACACGCTGGTCTCGAAGAAGGCGCGGTACTTGTCGGCGCTCTGCGCGCGGGTGAATTCCTTGTTCCAGCGTTCCTGGTCGATGCGGCTCTGCTCGTGCGCCGTCTGCCGCGAGCTGAAGCTCTGGTAGCTGTTCACCAACATACCGGCGACGGCGACGATGCCGACCAGCATCGAAGTCACCAGCTGGATTCGCCCGGTGCTCCGGTTTCGTTCGCGCGTGAGGGCGAGCAGCTCTTCGGCAGCCTTGAGCTTCGCGAGCTCTTCGCTGGTAGCGTTCTTCGCAAGAGACGCGGCATCGTCGTCGGCAATCGCTTTCTGAATGGGGTCGGTCGACATGGGGGCTCAGGGGTACTAGGCCATCTTTCAAACAAAGGGGCGTCGACATGCGCATCGCGTTGCTGATGGTTCTGGTGGCTGTTTCGGGCTGTGGAGCAAAGGCCGGGCCGGAAGGGCCGCGGGGCTTCACGGGTGAGAAGGGCCCGATGGGGAAGGAAGGCGAGTCGGGCCAGGGCTTCATGGCCGTGCCGGCGATTGCCTCGGTGTTTCCGACGGTGGTCGTGCCCGGGCAGACAATCGAGATTTCAATCACCGGCGCCTACACCGAGTGGACGAGCGGCGCGATCGTCAACTTCGGTGAAGGCCTCACGGTGTCCAAAATCGTCTCACCGAGCAAGGTGGCGCTGGTTGCAACGGTCACGGTGTCGAAGACGGCGGCGCCGGGCCTGCGCGACATCACGGTCA
>JAYUXE010001215.1:0-2814 GCA_043753165.1 Archangiaceae bacterium
TCGAGCCTTCGCGCCAGGTCCTTCTCTTCGCCCGACTGCGACGGCTGGAAGAACCGTTCTTTCCTCAAGCCTTCCGGCAAATACGTCTCGCCCGCGACGACTCCCCCTTCGAAGTCGTGCGGGTACTGGTACCCCGAGCCGTAGCCCATCGTCTTCATCAGCTTCGTCGGAGCGTTTCGCAGATGCATCGGCACCGGCAGCGGCCCGTGCTTCATCACGGCTTCTTTCACCCGCGCGTACGTCGTCAGCGTCGTGTTCGCCTTGGGCGCCATCGCCAGGTACGTGACGGCTTGCGTGAACGCGAACATCCCTTCGGGCATGCCAAGCAATTCGTACGCGTGCAGCGCGCTGACCGCGACCTGCAGCGCGCGCGGGTCAGCGTTGCCGATGTCTTCACTCGCGAAGATCACCAGGCGGCGCAGCACGAAGCGCGGGTCTTCGCCGGCCTCGAGCATCCGCGCCATCCAGTACACCGCTGCGTCGGGGTCCGAGCCACGCATCGATTTGATGAACGCCGAGACGACGTTGTAGTGCTCCTCGCCCGACTGGTCGTAGAGCAGGGTGCGCTGCTGCATCGCTTCTTCGGCGGCCTTCAAGTCGATGTGCTTGCCGCCGTATTGCGCGGCGACTTCGAGCGCGGTGACGGCCCGGCGCGCATCGCCGGCCGCCATCTGGGCGAGAAACGACAGCGCCGCGTCGTCGATGGTGATGCCGCCGGCGAGCCCGCGTGGATCGTCGAGCGCGCGGCGCAGCACCTTCTTCAGCTCGTCTTCTTCGAGCCCGCGCAGGGTGACGACGCGCATTCGGGAAAGGAGCGCCGCGTTGACCTCGAACGAAGGGTTCTCGGTGGTGGCGCCCAGAAGGGTGACGGTGCCTTTCTCGACGTGGGGAAGCAGCGCGTCCTGCTGGCCTTTGTTGAAGCGGTGAATCTCGTCGACGAAGAGCAGCGTGCGCTTGCGGTTCATCTTCCAGCGCTCTTCGGCCTCGGCCATGATCTCGCGCAGCTCTTTCACGCCGGCGAGCACGGCGCTGACCTGGGTGAAGTGGGCCCCGGTGGAACGGGCGATGAGGCGGGCGAGGGTGGTCTTGCCGGTGCCGGGCGGGCCCCAGAAGATCAGAGATGGAATCTGGTCGTTCTGGATCGCGCGGCGCAGCAGCTTGCCTTCGGCGGTGAGGTGTTCCTGGCCGATGAACTCGTCGAGCGACAACGGCCGCATGCGTTCGGCCAGCGGGGCGCGGGCGGCGGCATCGGTCTCGGCGGCTTTGTCGAAGAGATCCACTTTGCTCGAATACTTAACGCCTCCTGCTAGAACTGCGCGCGTGAAGACGATCGCGCTCGTGGCGAAGCGGGGCAAACCGGAAGCGGTCTCGTTGGCGAAGCAGCTGAAAGCCGCGCACCCCGGGCTCGAATTCCTCGCCGAAGATCACCTCGCGGCCGAGCTCGGCTGGGCGCCGACTTCGGTGGAAGAGCTGGGCAAGCGCGCCGACCTGATGGTGGTGCTGGGCGGCGACGGGACGTTGATTGGAGCGGCGCGCATCCTCAAGGGCCGGCCGGCCCCGATCCTCGGCGTGAACCTCGGCTCGCTGGGCTTCATGACCGAGATTCCGCAGGGCGAGACCTTGTCTGCGTTCGCCGACGTGCTGGCAGACAAAGCGCGCATCGACTCGCGCATGAAGCTGTCTTGCCGGCTGTACCGCGACGGCAAGTTGATCGTCGACGACGAGGTGCTCAACGACGTCGTGATCAACAAGAGCGCCCTGGCCCGCATCGCCGACCACGAGACCTGGTTCGATGGGGCGTTCGTCGCGCTGTTCAAGTCCGACGGGGTGATCTTCTCGACCCCCACCGGGTCGACCGCGTACTCGCTTTCCGCGGGTGGGCCGATCGTGCATCCGTCGATTGATTGCGTGGTGATCACTCCGATCTGCCCGCATGCGCTGACGCAGCGGCCCATCGTGCTGCCGGCCGAGCAGGTGATTTCCACCGTGCTCACCAGCGAAGTCAGCGACGTCTATCTCACCATCGACGGCCAGCAGGGACACCCGATGAAGACGGGAGATCGCGTCGAGGTGCAGAAGTCGCCGAACCGCGTGCACCTCGTCCGCAACGGCCAGCTCGATTACTTCGGCGTGCTTCGCCAGAAGCTTCACTGGGGCACGCGGTAGCCGGGCGTTGACCCACCCCGGGCGCAGGGGTTACTTGGGCGCGTGCCCGGCCGCCCCGACAAGCTGCTCGTCAACCTGAGCGTCAACGGTGATCCCCACCAGATCGCAGTGGAACCCCGGGCGACCCTGCTCGAGGCGCTGCGCTACACGCTGAGGCTCACGGGCAGCAAGCAGGGCTGCGACAAGGGCGACTGCGGCGCGTGCACGGTGCTCCTCGACGGCAAGCCCGTCTTGAGCTGCCTGCGCCTCGCCGTCGAAGCGCAGCGCCATGAAGTGAAGACGATCGAAGGCCTCGCGCAGAACGGCTGCATGCACCCGGTGCAGGACGCGTTCGATCTCTGCGGCGCGCTGCAGTGCGGCTTCTGCCAGTCGGGCATGATGCTGTCGGCCTCGGCGCTGCTCGAGAGAAACGCGAAGCCGACCCGCGACGAGATCAAGCTCGCGCTGTCGGGCAACCTCTGCCGCTGCACCGGCTACACGCAGATCCTCGACGCCGTCGAAGTCGCTTCAGGCCAGCGGCAGATCGCCGAGCGCGACGAGCGCCCGACCACCGGCGGTGCGAAATGACCAACTCGGTGGTGGGCCGCCGCCTTCGCAAGATCGATGGGCTGAAGAAGGCCACCGGCGAGGCGATGTACGCCGACGACT